>JBJMGU010000161.1:0-8174 GCA_045807765.1 Blastocatellia bacterium | reverse complement strand
GGCATCGGCGCGGTACTCGTGAGTGATGCGGAAGCGGTTCTCCGCGGTCAGCGTCATCACGTCGCAACGGTCAACGCCCATCATCTTGCCGACTTCGGTGACCGTCGCTTGCAGGAAGTGGTCGAGGTTGATGACTGAGAAGGTTTCCGAGCCGATGCGGCTCAGGATCGCCTCGCGCGCCTGATACATCCGCAGCTTGCGCTCTAACAATGATGCCGTCATGAATCAGTTGCCAGTTGCCCGTTTCCAGTTTTCAGGGATGATGCGTCACCTGTCATTTGTAATTCTTTTGCGGCGAATGCGCAATGAGCAACGGGGTGATTGACTGACAACTGAGAACCGGCTACCGCGTCAGCGTGATCGTCTGGCTTTCGCCGCCGTCAGGATTGCGCAGCTTGATGGGAACGGCGACGCCGGGCGCGAAGGTGTTCTTTGGCACCTTTAGCAGCAATTGGCTGTTGTCGTCGGCTTGCGAGATTGGCGTGTAGCCTTTGCCGCCGATGATGACGCGCACGCCTTTCTGGACATTCGAGCCGATGAGCGTCAGCTTGCCCTTGCCTTCTTTGTATTTCACCTTGTTCAACATCGGCGGCGTGATGGTGATGGTGACCTGCGCGTTGATAGCGCCAAGCGCGTTGACCCTGCCGCTCGACGAAACGTAGGGCGCGAGCTGGGTCAAGACATCAACACCTTTGACGATGCGGGCCTTGAGCATGATGGCGGTGTCTTCGGGATGCTGCGATTTGACGAGCGCCGCGACGCCGGAAACGAAAGCCGCCGACAAGGACGTGCCGTCGGCGTGCGTGTACCATTCAGCCGGGTCGTCCGAGGTGCTGCACAGCAGGCAGTTGCCATGCGGCGTGATCGTGACGATGGAAACGCCGGGGGCGGCCACTGCTACGGTCTTCGGGCCGAAACCAGAATGGACGTTGTACGGGTAGAAGGACTCGCGCCAGATCTGGTCGTTAAAATCGGTCGCCGCGACGACGATCTGATTCGGCAACTGAAAAGCGCCGGGATAGACCTTGACGTTGTCGTTGTTATAGCCCTCGTTTCCGGCAATCGATACCAGCAGCACGCCGGCATCGCTCGTTGCATAGACGGCGTCTTCGAGGGCGCTCAACTGGTCTTCGGTGACTTCATCAACAGTGCCGAGCGAGCGCCAGCTGGCATTGATAATCGCCGCGCCTGCCGCCGCCGCATAGATCAGCGCCCGCGTCGCTTCGACGACCGTTGCTTCAAACTGGCTGGGCAGCGGGCCGGTCTTCTTGAAGAAGCGCACCGGCAGGATCGTCGCCTGCGAAACGCCGGCGATGCCGAGGTTGTTATTGATGCCGGCGGCGATGACTCCGGCGATCTGCGTGCCGTGCCCGAAGATGTCCGAGGTGTCAGGCGAGTTCTCGCCGACGTTATAGCCATGCACGTCATCGATGTAACCGTTGCCGTCATCGTCCACGCCGTTGCCGGCGATCTCGCGCGGGTTGGTATAGATGCTGCCGACAAGGTCGGGATGCGTTGCGTCAACGCCAGTGTCAGTGATGGCGACAATGACGTCGCGGCTGCCTTTGGTGATCTCCCATGCAGCGCTGACATGGGTGTCGGCATCGGGCGTTGCCGTGTTGCCATCGATCATGAAGCCATAATTCTTCAACGCCCACTGGTCAAAGAAGCGCGGGTCGTCGGGAACAATGCTGGCGGGAACGATGCGATAATTCGGCTCGGCGTATTCAACATCGCGGCGCGCCCGCAACTCGGCGAGCGCTGCATCCATGTCGAGGTCGTCGCCGAGATTCAAGACGAAGATGCGGTCAAGGCCACGCTCGCTGATGATCTGGCGCATACGATTGCTGCCGGCAGCGGCGACCATCGGCTCAACGCGGCGCTCCTCTACGGGCCGCGCCGAAGCAATCGTCATTTGCGCGATGGCAGCTTGGCGTTCGAGCGGATCGCCATACTGCAACTCCGGCGCGTCGGCCATAAACTTGACGATGATCTGGCCCGCGGCGTAGCTGTGCGGGTCGCGTTGCGAACGGGTCGCCGTGACCCGATGGCGTGGCGCGATGGCGGTGAGGCAGAGCAAGAAAACGAGCCCGAGAATCGATATTTTACGCATACTTCCCAATGCACAACCCTGAAATGGAAATGCCAGTCCTTGCTTATACCGGATTGCCTAACCTTTTTCAATAGCGGCTGATCCGATTCTCAGGATTTGCAGAGTGGGAAGCGGGGCAGCTCGCCGTGGCTGCCCCAATTTCATGTTAGTTCGGTCTGGTGTAGCTGAACGGCGCCGAACTCACATGGTTCGCTTACCGTTCCCCTGGATCGTATGTAAAAATGCTAAGGGCTGAGTGAAAAAGTATTCACTCAGCCCTTAGCACTCAACCCTTAAGAGACAGCCTGCGCTTCAGCGCGCAGAGTGGTCGTGGGCCACCGGCATTGCATTGGTCAGATCGCCGGTCATCGCCGACTGCGCCACCGCCTGCGCCGTTGATGACGACATTGAATCGCTCATAACCGCATCCGACAACAGCACGCCGTCAGAGAGCAGTACACCATCGCTGAGCAAGACGCCATCGGCCAATAAGACGCCATCAACCAGCACGCCGCCGTCGGCCAGCAGCACGCCGTCTGAGAGTAAGACGCCGTCTGAGAGCAGCACACCATCGGCGAGCAGCACACCATCGGCGAGCAGCACGCCATCAGCCAGCAACACGCCCTGGGCGTAGATGCCCTGGTATTCGGTCATCAGATTGGTGCTATAGATGACGTTATAACGCTGAACCAGCCAGTTGCTCCATGCAAAGGATTCGCTACCAATGGTCGTCTGCGGTGTCGGCGCCGGGCCGCTCAGTAGCGGGTCACCACTCGTCAAAGTGGTCAGATCGCTGCGCACCAGACCGGCAAGTCGGACGGCGCCTTCAACGTTCAGCTCGCCCGCGCCCTGCTCAATATTGCTGATGCCTGTGAGCGAATCGGCTGTGTATTCGAGGATGCCTTTCACCAGGTTCGGGGTCAGCGCCGGGTTGCGTTGCAAGAGCAGCGCCACCGCGCCGGCGACTACCGGTGTGGCCATCGAGGTGCCGCTCAACCGCATCATGCCATGCTCGTCTTGCGAGCTGACATCGGTGTCGAGCGCCGGGTTCATCTGTAACATCTGGTTGCCGGGCGACTTGGCATCAATCAGCTTGTTGCCGGGCGCAACCAGGTCAGGCTTGATCAGGTTATCGTAATGCTTGACGCCCTGATCGTCGGTGTAATAGCCGCGCGTCGGGCCGCATGAGCTGTAGCTGGTGACGGCGTCGTCGGAATGCTGCGCCGTGCCAAAAGTGTTGACCGCGCCGACCGTCAAAGCTGCCGGCTCGATGCCCGGCGAATGAATCGAGCCATAGACGCGATTGCCGTTGGCGTCTTTGCCGAGGTTGCCGGCAGCGGCACAGACCACGATGCCGGCGTCAACCGCGCGGCGCACCGCCTGGCACAGCGGGTCGTCGCGGTAAGAGTCAACCGCGGTAGCGCCGAGGCTGAGATTCATCACGCGGATGTTGTAAGCCGCTTTGTTCGTGATGCACCAGTCAATGCCGGCGATGGTCGCCGACATTGAGCCATGCCCCAGTGAATCAAGGACGCGCAGGTTGATGATTTTGGCATTCGGTGCCAGACCGGTGTATGCGCCGTCGGAGACGTGGTTGTTGCCTGCCGCCAGGCTGGCGACGTGCGTACCGTGGCCCAAAGGATCGTCGATGCGACCTTCGCCGGTGAAATCAACATTGGCGATGATGCGGCTGGTGCCGTTGGCGTCCCAGAATTCATGATGGCCCGGATAAACCCCGGAATCGAGAATGGCGATGCCGATGCCTGTGCCGTCGAGCTGGCCGGTCGGCGAAGCGGCGAAATTGCGAACCTGATCGGCGCCGGTAGCTTCTTCGAGGTGACCCGTTACCTGTGTGCTGCGGTCAAGCGAGATGTGCGAGATATCACTGCGCGCTGCCAGCGCTGCCAGCGCTCCTGCCGGCATGCTGATGCTTACGATATTAAGATTGTTAAAGGTGCGCTTGATCTTGCCGCCCTGCTGCTTCAGGTCGTCTTGCAGCAGCCGCGATGGTTTGCCCGAGGTCTGTACGATGGCGGGAATCTCGGCGTTGGGCCTCGACTTGCCGATGCGGTCGCGCAGATCATCAGAGAGTTTCGACGCCGGGCGCGGGACTTTTGGTGCATTCTTGCCATTCGATTGCGCGGCGACAGGGGGATGCATCACTGGCAGCGCCATCGTGCTGAGAAAAACCAGCACGGCGACGAGCAAGATGATGCAGGCTCTGGTGAGGAACTTTCCAAATCGCATAAAGCGCTCCTTGAGCAACCACTAACCTTACTCTGCGCACCGATGAAGCCTTTCGCGGCCCTCATCTGACTCTGTCGGTTCCCGGAAGCTTGGGGCAGCCGTTTATTGCATTCCGCGGATCAATGCGCGGACACACTGATTCAACCGCTGTGCCACGTGCGCCGAAGCGGCAGCGGCCTCGCGTCGTGTCGCGTCGCAGTTCGTCAAAAGCGCGGGTAAATGGCCTGTTTACCGTAAGATTTCTGATGAATTTAACCGCCGCCCGCATGGAGGTCTGTCGAGCGAAGCGAAGGTCATGCGGGCCGTGGGGCCTGTCAGACTGACGTGATTTTCCGGCTATCGGTTATTTTGACTGAATGAGATTGGCGGTGACTGATCTAGAAATCATAGCGCGCGGGCCGGATAAAAGCGTGCCCCTGGTGAGGTTTGCCGGCAGGCGAGAAACCGGGAGGGCCGAGATGGACAACGGCCCTCCGTTTTGATGTGACTCAGACGATCAATCGGCGAGCGCGGCTTGCTGCTCGCGGCGCTCAATCAAGGTGTAGACCAGCGAGGCGACCAGCGCAAAGGCGACGATGCCAGCAAGGTCGTATTGCATATCGTTCGCCGTGTCGTGCAGAGACCAGATGCGCTGGAAGTCGCCATAAAACAACTCGTCCCACAGCTCAAGGATTTCGTACCAGGCGCAGAAGCTGAAGGCCACGGTAGTTGATAAGAAACCGAGCAGACCTTGCGGCAGCAATATTCCCATGCGCCGCGTCGTGGCGCGCAGCAGCCACATCACCGGAATCAGCGCGAAGCCTGAGCCGAAGAAGTGCGCGAACTCGTCATAATCAGCGAGCGGCCCAAACGGCTTGTTGTAGAGCTGAAAGAAATTGCCGAGCACGTCAATGCCGACGGCGGCAGCCAGGCAAGCGAGCACGCTGACGGGAATGCGAATGCTCTGGCGAAAGCGGAAGAAACAATAGGTGAACAGCAGCAGCACGCTGGTCAGCGTCGTGTTCACATACCAGGGACGATAGGGCAGGCGGATGAGCAGCCATGATTTCAAGGTGAAGGCGAGGATGCTGAAAGCGTAGAACTCGTATTGCTTGAAACGTGTTTTCGTTACCGGCGTGATTACCAGGTCGGCCATATCATCTCTCCTCCATAAGCGGGTGATGAGCGTCAGAGCATACCAAAAACGATTCGAACGCGCAGGCCCTTAGAATCGTCCAATCCCATACCGGTTGCTTGGCGCAGTGGTCAGCCGCGCGCGCTTCGTGCTAGGTTGTTGGTTGACACCGTTTGACAAACAGGGGACGACGCCAATCACGATGACCGCCATTGAAGACGCCGAAGCGGCGAGCGCCGATAATCAACGCCTCGTCAATGAACTGTTGCGCTTCAAGACTTTCGCCGAGCTGCGCGGTTCGGCTTTTTATCAAGCGCAGCGTCGCGAGCTGAAGCAACTGCTCGGCGAGTCGCGGATCTATCGCGCTGCCGGGGCAACGCCGCGCCTTGCCGCCTTCCTGCGCGTCGTGATGTGGAATATCGAGCGCGGCACTTACCTGGACGCCATCAGCGACATCTTGAATCACCACCCGGTGATCGGCCACGCCGACCTGCTGTTGTTAAACGAGCTGGACGACGGCATGGTGCGCTCAGGCAATCGTAATGTGGCGCGGGAGCTGAGCCGGCGGCTCGCGGCGCATGCCATCTACGGCGTTGAATACCTCGAATTGACGAAAGGTACAGGCGACGAATTGCGATTGCCGGGAGCGAACACGGCGGCGCTGCATGGCAATGCGATTCTGACACGCCACACGTTTGCCGAGCCGCAAGTCGTCCGCCTGCCGCGCTGCGAAAACAACTTCGAGAGCGCCGAGCGGCGGCTGGGCGGGCGCATCGGCATCATGACCGATCTGGATATTGGCAGCACGCGCTTCACCGCCGCGACCACGCACCTCGACGTCGTCAACACACCGCGCTGCCGCGCCCGCCAGATGCGCGCCATGCTCGAAGCCGTGGACGCGCGCATTGCGGCGCGCCGCTTGAGCCGCCACACTATTGTCGGCGGCGATCTGAACACTCACACCTTCGCGCGCGGCACACGCTTGCGAGCAATGAAGAACACCGCGGTGATTCTAGGCAGCCGGCCTGACAAACTGGCGCGGCGGCTCCAGCGGCCCGTCTTGCGCGAGGCGACCATCCGAGAATTCGCACGCTTCGATTATGATATCGCCAGTTGTAATGATGCGCGCTCGACAGCGCGCTCGGTCGTCTCACGGCTCGACGATTCTCGCAGTGTGCCGCAGCCATTGCGCTGGTGGATCGGGCGGCGAATCGGTCCCGGAGGCTTGACCCTTGAGCTGCGGCTCGACTGGCTGGCGGCGCGCGGCCTGCGTGCCCTGCGCGCCGGCGAAGTGATTGACGCGGCGACCGGCGTGGCAAGCGTTGACCCGCAGACCTTCGCCGGGTTCACCTGCAATGGGCAGCCGCTGTCGGATCACGATCCGATTGTTGTTGACTTGCTGATCGAGTAAGCGCTAATCCGCGATCCTCTATGCCGGCAATCGCCACCTGCTAGACACCTGCGTAGCAATATCTTCCAATTCATGAGGGCGGGTGCTAAACTTCTTGCCACATCGCGCAAAGGGGAGGGCAGCCATGTCGAAACGCATTCTCGTCGTCGAAGATGATTTTGACACGCGCTACATGCTTTCGTTGATTCTCAAAGGTGAGGGTTATGAAGTCATCACCGCCGCTGATGGCGAAGGTGCGCTCGCCGTGGTCTTCGATGAGCGGCCCGATCTCATTATCACAGACATCAGCATGCCCTGCTTGAACGGCATCGAGCTGACGCGCAGGCTGCGCGTCAAAGCCGAAACCGCCGCCCTGCCCATCCTGGCAATCACTGCTTTCGGGCCAACGACGATCAGCGCGGCGCTCGACGCCGGCGCTTCGGCCTGCGTTCGCAAGCCTGTCGTGATGGCAGAATTCCTGCCGATGATCAAAGACCTGATGACCTGAACGGGCGCGGTCAAAGTGACTGAAATCGTCAATGCAAGCTGACTGATACTGGCTCGTCAACTATCCGCCTCATTCTCCCTGACAGTAATTCAACCCTTGTCATTTTCTCACTTAGCCTAAATCAAGAAGTCAGGCCCGGCCCCTGGCACCGAGTTTGTATAGTTACGGCTGCGCGGTTGAAGTCATCCGCCATTGAGATTCAGAAGATTGACAGGCCGTGAGCGCGAGCGATTGCGCCGCCGGCCAGGGGAGGCAGTTCAATGAATCGCTCAGGTGTCTGTTCCGGCGTGATCTGGGAAGTAGAGATTTAAGCGACTCGCTCAGTTGAGTCGCCGCCTTCATAGCTTTTTTGTTTCCCTCGTTCGGCGATAGCTTCTATCGCCTCTCCGATTATCTGCTCGTTGCATACCGGCGCAAGGCTGCCACCTTGCGCCAAATTTTTTGCCCTGAAAACAACCACACAAAAAATGATGAATGATGAATGATGAGTGATGAATGAGGGAGACAAGTCCCCTCGCAATGGGCGCGGTAGGCTTAGGGCAGCCTTAAGGCTACCGCCTGCCCTCCGGCAGTTCATCATTAGACCTCGTGCGCAGTAAGAATGACGGAGGCCCCAGCCTCACTAGTGGAGCATCAATCACTCAGGCTGCTGCTTGCATCAGTCGCTCCTGCGTCCGTAGATTCGCCAACCCGCACACCGTGCGGCAGACTTGATCGTATGCTTTTTCTCGATGCCGATACTTGCTGCCCATCACTTGATACTTCTTCACTCGCGAGATCGCATGCTCAACGACGATTCGCCGCTTCGCCAGTCGCCGATTCC
>JBJMGU010000160.1:0-10564 GCA_045807765.1 Blastocatellia bacterium | reverse complement strand
TTTTGATCTCCAGGCTCTCGTTGTAGAGGCGGCGGGCTTCTTCCATCTCGCCCTGTGCTTGGGCGAGCCTGCCCAATTCATGTAATGTGCTGGCAATACCGCTCTGGTTGCCGAGCCGCTTTTTGATCTCCAGGCTCTCGTTGTAGAGGCGGCGGGCTTCTTCCATCTCGCCTTCAATTTCTGCGAGCATTGCCAACTGGTGCAACGAGATGGCAATGCCGCTCTGGTTGCCGAGCCGCTTTTCAATTTCCAGGCTCTCGTTGTAGAGGCGGCGGGCTTGATCGTATTCGCCGCGATAACTGTAGATGCATCCGATGTTGTGACTAAACATCCCGATGCGCCGATCATTTTTTGCCTGTCTTGCCACCGCCAATGCTTGCTGACCATATCCTATTGCCTCATTCCAATACCCGCGTTTGTCCAGGAACCTTTCCAGTGCAATGCGAATCTGCATTACCGCTTCCCATTCAGCTAACTCGAAAGCTAATTCAATTGTGCCCAGTGCATTCTCTCTTTCCGCCTCAAGGGCGTCGAAATCTTCCTTCGATGTTTCCGCATGCGATTGGGCATAGCGTACGAAGTAAGTAATGAATCGGCGGCGGAATTCATCCGCCCGGCTATCCTTTGACAGACGTGCCCTGGCCAGACTGCGCGTCAGCCCCCGAAGAACCAACCGCTCCCCCGCTTCCGTCGCTTCTACCAGTCGGAGTCCGGCCAGATGCCTTATCGCCTCTCTCAATCGCTTCAGGTCATCGCCGAATCCGGCAGCCTCTGCCAGCGCCGCGCGGGATGCGCTCGGCACGAAAAGCGAGAGCGCCAGCAGTGCATCGCGCCCGTCGTCGCCCAACTGTCGCAGGTTGAATGAACGATCAAACACGCGCTGTGCCGCCTTTCCTTCGCCGCGAGCCAGATCATTCAATACATCGTTCGGCTGCTCCGCGAGTTCGATCTGAGCGATCACCCATTCCATCACCAGCGGGTTCGCATCCGCCGCTTCAATCACCCGGTCGCGTTCGACGTTGGCGAATGTCTTCGGGTTGGGAGTCTGGGTTATCAATTTCGTCAGAAACTCGTTCGCTTCCGACTCCAACATCCTGCCGAGCGGGATATTGCGCGCGGCACTGACCTGCTCGCGCGTCGTGATGAGCGCCGGGCAAGGCGCATGATCGGCTATCCACTCGGCGCATTGCTGCTGCTCTTCCGGTGCGATGGTCTCAAAGTTATCTAGCACAATCAGCGTGGCCGAATCGGCAGCGATCAAGGCATGCACGGCGTCTTTCTTCGGCTCAAGCGCCAGCTTGCGCAATTCCGCATCGCCCAGTTGTGTGGCGATTTCGTCGAGCAATGTTGATAGCGAATAATCCGCCCGCCCGTCGGCGCTCGTCCACACCATGCGTTTGAACACATCAGTCATTGCGTGCGCGACTTCAGTCGCAAGCGCCGTCTTGCCCAGGCCGCCATCGCCCCACAGCACCACCAGTTGATACTTTTCAGGCGACAGCTCGTCTTTCAGTTGGACGAGAATGTTATTGCCATCCTGGTCGTGGCGCGCAACGAACGCAATTTTCGTCCGACGCGGGAGATGCGCATGAATCGCAACGGGCGGCGGCGCGGGCCTGGGTTCCTCTGTGTGAGCCGGCGCTGATGGCGGCTCGAATTTGATAACCACTTCTTGCCGCGACGGTGGCGGTGTTGCTAGCGGCTGAGGCAATTCAGGCGCAGGCGTTCTGCGAAACAAGCGGCGGGCGGCTGCGCCGATAGATTTGCTTGAGAGTTTGAACGCAAGCGTGATGACACCAAGTCCAACACCGCCGATGATCGTGCTGATGATGCCATCTCGCACGCTTGGCGAAAGTGAATTCCACCATTCCCAAAAGTGTCCCACCAGATTGCGCCTCCCGGTCGGTTAGCGATTCCTCCAACGAAGTGATTGCGTGATGATTCGGTCAGCCGCCGTCTGCTAAAAAGGTTTCGAGGGGATGTTGCTACAACTCGCGGCGGCGCTGTGATTGTATGCGAGGAATTTAGGCTACGCAATTCGTTGCTGCCGGCGACACTGACTCACTCACCGGCCTCAGTCTTTCCTGACGTAGTAGGTGAAAACGCGAGTGATGCGCGGCTCGTAGTCGGCGGCGGCCCAGGCGCGAAAGTCCGACTCGTGCTCCATATAGGCAAAGCGGTCGAGCGCGATGATCTTGGGCCGCTCGGCCTTCAATCGCTCAAGCCAGCCCGCGAAGCCGCCCGCCTCCACACGGTCGAGATAAGCGTCTTTGTTGCGGTCGAGGAGAAAGTACTTGCTGGCATTCGTCACCCGCCCCAGCACCAGGATTTCGGGGACGCCATGCGTGAATACTTGATCGCCCGGCTGCAACTGGGCAAGTATCTCGGCTACAGCGGCATCCTGATCTTGCAGCTTCACGGCAGAGTGCTCGAATTGTTTGGCCTGCGCCGCCGCTTGATAGAACATCGCCGCAACGACAACCACCGTCGCCCACTGTTCTATGGCGACGCGAGCGGTTTGCCGGCGCCCCCGCGCTACCAGTTGGCTCAGCGCATCGAGAGCAAAACTCATGGCCGCGGCGGCGAAGATGGCGATGAACGGCAGGAGCGGCAGTAAATCCACAGGCCCCTGGATGTCGGTCATGCAGAAGCCGAAGTAAACCAGCGCGGCGATCAGTACCGCATGGCGCGGCGCGTCATCGAGCCAGCCTTGAGCGTTCGGGGATGGCCGCCGCCATTGCCAGATCGCTACGGCCATACCGGCGATGGCTGCATAAAAGAGCCAGCTCGAGCGTTTGTACGGCGCATTCAGCAGCTTGCCGAGATGCTCGAAGAAATCGCTGAGCGTGCGCGCCTCGCTCGGCGCATAGACAGTGGCCGTGAAGTCGACGTTCCAGAGATAAAAATCCTTGAGCGCGCCTGCCGCCCCGAAATAGATCAACATGACATCGAGCGGCAGTGCCGCGCCGGCAATCACACGCAATGCGCGGCGGTCGCGCCAGCTCGTCAGGTAACGTGATGCGGCAAGGCCCGCCGCGCCGGCAAACAGCAGGCCGGGTTGCCAGCTCAACGCCGACAGCATGCCGAACAGGCCCGCCGTAAACGGACGGTCTTTCAACATGGCCCACAGCGACACTAGGCCAAACAGCACCATCGGCGTCTTTGGCTGCACGCCGCTGTTATTGAAGCGCGCGAAATTCTCAATCAACAGCAACCCTACCGCCGCCAGCAGCGCCAGCCGCAGGTTGTCGAAACATTCGAGCGCCACCAGAAACGTCAGCCCCACAGTCATCGCTGCCAGCCAAAGAAACGTAACGCGAATGGCGAAGATGTCTCGCACTCCGAACGGGCGCGTGACAACAATGGCTGCCGCGCCGATGTAGGCCGATAGCGGGCTCTTGATATTAACCACGTCGCGGTAAGGGACGCCGCCGCGCGCGATCACCTGCGCGAAGTAATCCCAGTTGGCGCGGTCGCCGAGGGCCGGCTGCTTCAAGAATTGAGATTGCGAATACAACAGCGCGGCAACAGCCATTACCACCCAGACGGCGTGCCTGCGGTCGAGCTGTCGCAGCTTATCCCAAACCGTCTGAGGTTGCGGCGGCGATGGCGCGGCCTCGGTTGCCGTGTTGCGCACAGCGGAATGATCCATTGAATTCGGCTATGTTTATGAGGAAGGTTTGATGGAATACTTCTTCAGCAAGTTTTTGGCGATGACCAGGCGCTGCAATTCGTTGGTGCCGCCGCCGATGATTAACAGCGGCGCGTCACGATAGTAGCGCTCGACAGGGAAGTCTTTGGCGTAGCCGTTGCCGCCGAGTATGCGCATCGCTTCGAGCGCGCACTCTTGCGCCGTCTCGGTGGCGAACAGTTTAGCCATGCCCGCTTCCAGATCGCAGCGCTCGCCGCGATCTTTCTTCTCCGCCGCCGCATAGATCAACAGCCGCGACGCTTCGATGTGTGTCGCCATGTCTGCGAGCTTCAATTGAATCGCCTGATGCTCGGAGATCGGCTTGCCAAAAGTGCGGCGCTGTTGCGCGTAGCGAATCGCTTCTTCAAACGCGGCGCGAGCGACACCCAGGCCGCGCGCCGCGACGTTCAAGCGCTCGGCCTCAAGCCCGGTCATCACTTGGCGGAAGCCTTCGCCTTCGCGCCCGCCGATCAGGTTCGCCGCCGGCACGCGGAACTCTTCAAACAGCACCTCGCAGGTCTCAAGGCTTTTGTAGCCGAGCTTATCGATATCGCGGCTCACGGTCAGGCCCGGCCCGCCTTTCTCGGCGATGAAAGCGCTGATGCCGCTGTACGCCGGCTCGGCTTTGGCGTCGGTCTTTGTCAGGATCAACAATAGCTCGGCGCGGCGCGCATTAGTGATCCACATCTTCGAGCCGTTGATGACATAGTCATCGCCGCGGCGCTCGGCGGTCGTCTTGATAGCTTGCAGGTCGGTGCCGGCGTGCGGCTCTGACAGACAGATAGCGCCGCGCTTGTCGCCGCGCGCCATCACCGGCAGGTACTTCTGCTTCTGCTCGGCGGTGCCGAACCGCGTCAGCACGTCGCACAATACGGTGTGCGTGCCGAGTATCCCTGCCAGCCCCATCCAGACGCGCGAAATCTCTTCAAAGATCATGGCAAAGACCGTGTAGCTCAGCTCCAGCCCGCCATAGGCTTCCGGCACGTTGGCGGCGAAGAGGTTGATCTCTTTCATGCGCTCGACGATGGCAGTCGGGTATTCGTTGCGATGCTCAAGCTCGCTTGCGACCGGCGCGACCTCGCGCTCAAGAAAGCGCCGCACGGTCGCCAGCATCAGTTGTTCTTCGTCGTTCAGCAGGTAAGACATAGGGAATCAGAAGTCAGGAGTCAGGAGTCAGGAGTCAGAATGAAAAAGGAAGTCGGCGCACACCGGCCTGCACTTATTCTGACTTCTTTATGGGTGTCCCAGCGCGATGATCGAGCAGGTGAACGAGCCGGGGTTGCCGCCGAGATTGTGCGCCAGCCCGACCTTCATGTCTTTCACTTGCCGCTCGCCTGCGCGACCGAGGAGTTGATGATAAATCTCGTAGAGCATGCGCAAGCCGCTGGCGCCGATGGGATGGCCAAACGACTTCAAGCCGCCATCGGTGTTCACCGGCAGGTCGCCCTGCAACGTGAAAGCGCCCGCTTTGATATCGTCTTTGGCTTTGCCGGGCTCGCTGAAGCCGAGGTCTTCGTAGATGATCATCTCGGTGATCGAGAAGCAGTCGTGGACTTCGGCCATGCTGATCTCTTTGCGCGGGTCGCGGACGCCGAGCTGATCGTAAACCTGCCTGGCTGCCATGCGGGTTTCGGGAAAGCTCGTGAAGTCAAAATCGGTGTCCATTCTTCCTGTGCCCGGCCCGACCGCCAACCCCATCGCTTTGATCGTCACAAAGTCTTTAGTGAACTGCGGCGCCAGCTCTGTGCGCGTGATGACGGCGGCTGCCGCGCCGTCTGTCGTCGGGCAGCAGTCGAGCAGGCCGAGCGGAGAAGCAATCATCGGCGCTTTCATGGCTTGCTCTAGCGTGATCTCTTTTTGAAAATGCGCCTTGGGATTGCGTGCGCCGTTGTAGTGGTTCTTCACCGAAATTCGCGCCAGGTCTTCTTTGTCCGCGCCGTAGCGATGAAAGTACCGGTTGGCAGCCAACGCAAAGGCTCCCGGTGCGGTGTTGCCCGCGCCGATGACGGTTGAAGCCGCACCGGGCAACCCTGAGTAGCCGCTGTCTTTGAGCTTTTCAAAGCCGACGACGAGCGCTACGTCGTAAGCGCCGGCGGCGACCGCAAACGCCGCGTTGCGCAGCGCGTCCTGCCCCGTCGCGCACATATTCTCGACGCGGGTAACCGGGATGTATTGCAGCTTTAGCGGCCTTGAGAGCGCCTGACCCGATATGCCCGAAGTCAGCGTGCCGACCCAGCCGGCTTCGATCTGCGCCGGCTCGACGCCGGCATCCGCGAAGGCTTCATAAGCTGCTTCGACGATCAAGTCTTCTTCGCTCTTGTCCCAGTGCTCGCCGAATTTCGTGCAGCCCATGCCGATGATGGCGACGCGGTCGCTCAGATTTTTCATCGCTTTTCTCCTCTGCCGTTGAAGCTGTCAGCAAGTCATAACAAACTCGCCCGCGCCCGTCAACGCACAGGGCGGTTATCTTGATGCTCGCCTGGACGGCTTCAGCATCATCGATCTGCCTTTACCATTTGGGGCGTGTGGGCGGCGGCGCGGCCTTCTTTTTTGACTCGTCTTCAGACGATGGCGGCTTGCCGCCCGGCCCCCAATAAAAATATTTGATAAAGACGATGTTGAGGACGAGAAGAAAAATAGCCGCCAGCGCTGTCCAGAGAAATAACATGCTCTACCTCGCTCAATAGTCCGCTGCCATAATGATATCGCCGCCGCCCGGACTTCGGCAAAAGCGGATTCGCCGCCCGCGTCCGCTTTTGCTTCGGCGATTCGCCGCTTGCTACAATCAACCTTCGCATTATGGCTATCAACGTCCCGCCCGAAACTTATTACGTTGAGCTGTTCGGCTCGCTGCTCGGTTCAGGCGAGTTGAATGAAGTGGTGCGCGAAATCCGCGCCGGTCGCCCGAGCGTCGTGGTTTCGGGACTGACGGGCAGCGCCCGCGCGCTGGTGCTTGCGGCGCTCGAACGGCTGACGGCGCGACGGCTGGTTTATGTGACGCGCTCGAACCGCGAAGTCGAAGAGTTTCAAGCCGACATGGAATTCTTTTATTGCGCGCTCAATGGCATGAACTCGTGCGAGACGGCGGTGCTGACAATCCCCGGCAGCGAAACCGATCCCTATAATGGCACCTCGCCGCACGCCGAAGTTTTGGAACAGCGCGCCCTGGCGCTCTACCGCGCCACCCGTGGCGAAGCGCGCATCCTGCTCACTTCAGTCGGCGCGCTCGCCGAGCGCACTATCTCGCCCGACCTGCTGAAAGCTGGGAGCATCAGCTTGCGCGTCGGCGAAGACATGCCGCCTGAGCTGATCGTTGATCTGCTGATCGCCAGCGGTTATGTGCGCCAGGAACCGGTCGGCGCGGTCGGCGAGTTCAGTTTGCGCGGCGGCATCCTCGATCTCTTTTCGCCGGCGCACGACGCGCCGCACCGCATCGAATTTTTCGGCGACACCGTTGATTCGATCCGCGAGTTCGACGCTGACTCGCAACGCTCCGTAGGGCGCGTTGCGGAAACGCTGATCGTGCCGATGCGCGAGCTGGCGGTGCGCCGCGAAGAGTTCATGCAATGGGCCGACGAAGCCGAACGCCGCTGGGAGGACGACCGCTTTCGCCGCGACTTGCGGGCGCGGCTGGGGTTTGCGGCGCGCGGCGAAGCCTTTCCCGGCTGGGAGTACCTGTTGCCGCTCACGCGCCCGATGACCAGCTCGGTGTTTGATTACATCAAAGACGCGGTGCTGGTGATTGACGAGCCGGCAGAGATTGAAAAGCGCGCGTCGGAGCTGCTCGGTTATCTCGATGAGCGTTTCGCGCAGGCCGGCGATGCCGGTGAGCTGGCCTTAGAGCCGGCCAAGCTCTTTTTGACCGGCAAAGAGCTGCGCGCCCGCTTCGATCAAGCGACGCGCATCGAGCTGCGCTTGCTTGGCCGCGCTGCGGCGGCAACCGACGAGCGCTTTCGCATCGACGCGCTGACGATCAACGACGCGCCCGCCATCATTCGCCAGACGGACGAACCCACAGCGGCGAGCGAACAGCTTGAAGAGAGCTTTGCGGCGAGCCGCAAGCGCACGGCAAATCTGTTTCTCTTCTCGGTCAACGACCAGACGCCCGACATCACTATCCTTTCGCAAGCGCCGCGCCGTTATCACGGTCGCGTGCAGGAGCTGGCGCGCGATCTTGAGAACGACACCACGGGGCGCACCACACTGTTTGTCATGCCGAGTTTGGGTCTTGCCGAGCGCACCCGCGAAATGCTCGGCGAATACGAGATCACTGCAGAGTTGCTCGCCTCGCTCAACCGCCGAGAGCGCGAGCCGGACGCGGCGCTCACGGCAACACGCATTGCCACCGTCGGCAAGCTGACCAACGGCTTCACGCTGCCGGCGGCGCTTCTCGAAGTGTTGACTGAGAGCGATGTCTTCGGCGAAAGCGAACGCACGCCACTCGCGCGTATGCAGCCCAAGCGGGCGCGCAAGCAGCGCAAGGCGGCGGCGTTTCTTTCCGACCTCGGCGACTTGAAAGTTGGCGATTACGTCGTTCACATCGATCATGGCATCGGCCAGTTCCAGGGGCTCAAGCAATTGACGACCGCCGGCGCCGCCACCGGCAATGTCGCTGCCGGCATCGAGCGCGCTCAGGCTGATGTGCGCGAGTTTATGCTGCTGACCTTTGCCGAAGGCGCCAAGCTCTATGTTTCCGTCGAGCGGCTCGATCTGGTGCAGCGCTTTTCAGGCGGCGAAGGCGCCAAGCCGCCGCTCGACCGGCTCGGCGGATTGAGCTGGCAGAAGACCAAGGCGCGAGCCAAGCGCGCCATGCGCGACATGGCCGAAGAGCTGTTGAAGCTCTACGCCGAGCGCAAGCTCGTCTTAGGCCATGCCTACGGCACCGACACGCCCTGGCAGGCCGAGTTCGAAGACGCCTTTGAATATCAGTTGACGCCCGACCAGGAAGCCGCCATCGAAGACGTCAAAGCCGGCATGGAAGGCCCGCAGCCGATGGATCGCTTGATCGTCGGCGATGTCGGTTACGGAAAGACGGAAGTGGCTATGAGAGCCGCTTTCAAGGCAGTGATGGAAGGCAAGCAGGTAGCCGTATTGGCGCCGACCACGGTGCTGGTCTTTCAGCACTTCAAGACGTTTCAGAAGCGCTTCGCCGCTTTCCCGCTGCGCATCGAGATGCTGTCGCGCTTCCGCTCGACGAAACAGCAGAAAGAGATCGTTAAACAGTTAGAGGCCGGCGCGCTCGATGTCGTCATCGGCACACACCGCTTGCTATCGAAAGACATTCGCTTCAAAGACCTCGGCCTGCTGATCGTTGACGAAGAGCAGCGCTTTGGCGTCGCTCACAAAGAACGCATCAAGCAGATGCGCAAAAAAGTCGACGTCCTTGCCATGTCGGCGACGCCGATTCCGCGCACGCTCAATATGTCGCTCGCCGGCCTGCGCGATATGTCGGTGATCGAAACGCCGCCGCGCGACCGCCTGG
Source organism: Blastocatellia bacterium (assembly GCA_045807765.1). Classification (GTDB taxonomy): domain Bacteria; phylum Acidobacteriota; class Blastocatellia; order UBA7656; family UBA7656; genus DATENM01. Next base: position 1,391 of record JBJMGU010000160.1, on the reverse strand, counting down.
CGATTCAAACCCAGGTCGTGCAGTTTTCCGAAGCCGTCATCCGCTCGGCCATCGAGCTTGAGCTGCAACGCGGCGGCCAGGTCTTCTTCGTCCACAATCGCGTCGAGACGATCTTCACCATCGCTGAGCTGATCGCCCGGCTGGTACCGGAAGCGCGCATCGGCGTCGGCCACGGGCAGATGGACGAGCGCGCCCTCGAAGATGTGCTGATGAAATTCATCCGTCACGAGCTGGACGTGCTGGTGGCAACAACGATCATCGAAAACGGCATAGACATTCCGCTCGCCAACACCATCGTCATCAACCGCGCCGACCAGTATGGCCTGTCGCAGCTTTATCAATTGCGCGGTCGCGTCGGGCGCTCGAACCGCCGCGCTTATGCGTACCTGATGATTACGTCCGAAGAGAGCCTGACCGAGATTGCGCGCCGCAGGCTCGCGGCCATTCGCGAGTTTTCCGACCTCGGCGCGGGCTTCCGCATCGCGGCGCTCGACCTGGAATTGCGCGGCGCCGGCAATCTTTTAGGCGGCCAGCAATCGGGCCACATCGATGCCATCGGCTTTGATCTTTACACCCAGATGCTCGAACGCACGGTGCGCGAGCTGAAGGGCGAGCCGATTGAAGATGAAGTCTCTGCGGCGATCAATCTGGGCATAGACATACGCATCCCGGAAGATTACATCTATGACATGAGCCAGCGCCTGCGCACCTATAAGCGCATCTCGTCGGCGGAGAGCGAAACCGAGCTTGCAGACATTCACGCCGAGACCGCCGACCGCTACGGGCCGATACCTGAAACGGTCGAGAACCTCTTCGAGTATTCGCGCCTGCGCCGCGAAGCCTCGCGCCTCGGCATTCTGTCTGTAGACCGCGAAGGCGACCGCCTGGCGGTGAAGTTTTCCGAGGGCGCAAGAATTGATCCCGACAAGCTGATTGCGCTGGTCTCTGCCGGTGCGGCGAGCTTCACGCCGAGCGGCGTGCTGCGCGTCCAGATTGCCGCCGTAGACGAGGCGGCCATCTTTGCCGAAGTGCGCGCTCTGCTTGACCGCTTGCGTTGAACGGGGAGCGCGTCTTCAATATCCCCGAAGGGGATGAAGTTAATAGCCGTGGGCAACGCCCACGGAAGAGACGTCAGAAGATCAACGACCCTGAAAGGGCAATGGCATTAAGTTAAGTGAGCATAGACCAGCATAGCCATTTGCTGGTAAATATGCTCTATGAACAAAAAAACGAAACCGCCATGATTGTCCACTTGCGCACCATACTCGCTAGTCCACTGACGATTGAGCAATTCCGCCAACGGCCTCGGGACTTCTCGCGCCAACGCCTGTTGACCTTTGCTCGCCTGACCGTGCTTATCCTTCGAGGTCATAAGTTGGCTCTCCAAAATG
>JBJMGU010000159.1:0-5437 GCA_045807765.1 Blastocatellia bacterium | reverse complement strand
GCGCCGGCCACGTCGCCCCGCGCAAGTTTCAGGCGGGCCAAAAACACCTCACAAACAATAAATCGGTCAATCACCTGATCATACTGCTTCGCCAGGTCGAGGCCCTGTCGCGCGTGTTGTTCAGCCGTATCGAGATCGTTCCACTCGTAGAGTATACGGGCCAGGCCGAGGTGCACTTCGTGGATAATCTGAAGCGGCTGATCACTCGCCATTTGCAGCACCCGCCGGTAGGTAGCGGCGGCTACATCAAGCCGGTTTTCTGCCTCCTCCACATTACCCATACCAACTGTCGCCAGGATGGCCGTGAAGACATCTCCAGATTCCTGGCTGAGAGATATCGCTTCGGTAAAGGCCCGGCGGGCCGCGGCCCGATCTCGCGAGAAAAAGTGAGCCGCCCCCATCGTCCAATAGGCGGTAGCGCGGGAAATCATGCTGTCGGGGTGCAGATACTCCAGGGCGCGGCGCGACTGGGCAAGCATGGTTTCTACATCGTACCGTGTGAGAGCCAGCACGGCCCTGGCTTCGGCAATCAGCCCGACAAGGTTTCGGTTCTGGTCTTCCGCCCCGCGGCCTTGTAAGGCGTCCTCGGCAGCTTGGAGTTTCTCTTCTACGCCGGTCGTCTGACCGTTTACGAGCAGCAATGAGGCGTACCTCCACCACAGCCAGGGCCTGGCGTCCAGGACGGTCTTGGGCAGCGCCTGCAACCAGTCCAAGATGGTGGTTACCGCGCCGCGCAGGTGCTGGGGTATCCGGTCTCCTGCGATGAGTCGCTGGGCACGTTCGACATCACCTGCGGCGGCAGCATGGTGAAACGCTTCGATTGCCAGGCCATTATCTTCAAACCACTGGCTGGCGCGGGTGTGCAACTCGTTCACTCGGCTTTGCGTGTCCTCTGCCGATGGAGCAAGGCTCTGGCGCAGTCTCTGCCGCAGCAAGTCGGCAAAGAGGTGGTGATAGCGGTACCAGTGTCGCTCGTTGTCCAGGGGGACGATAAACAGGTTGGCGCGCTCTAGCTGCGCGAGGGTTTGCTGGCCGGAACCTGGCGAATCAACCAGGATGACATCACACAGCGGGCCGCACAGTCGGTCAAGGATAGACGTGCGCAGCAGGAAGGTCTGGACACTGTCGGGCTGCTGCTGTAGGACTTCTTCAACCAAGAAGTCCAGCACGAAATGGTGGCTGCCGGTGAAAGACTTGATGAAGCCGGCGGCGTCTTTATGTCCTTGCAGTGAAACCGCGGCCAGTTGCAGCCCGACGATCCAGCCTTCGGTGTGCGCTTCCAAAGCGGTGACCTCTTCTGCCGAGAGCTTGAGGCCCATGGTCTGGTGTAGAAACTCAGCCGCTTCGGAGGGGGTAAACCGCAAGTCGGCGACGCGCAGCTCGGTCAACTGGCCGCGGGCGCGTAACCGGGCCAGGGGGAGCTGCGGGTCCTCACGGGTGGCAATGACCAGATGCGCCTGCGGTGGCAGGTGCTCGACCAGAAAGGTGAGGATATGGTCAATCGGTTCGGCAGCGATAACGTGATAGTCGTCAAGGACGAGGACGAAATTGTCGGGGGCGGCAGTGACCTCATTGAGCAAGACCGTCAAGATCGATTCGGTCGGCGGCAACTGAGGCAATTGGAGCATTCCCAGGACGCCATTCCCGATACTCGCTGCAACTGTCTGCAAGGCGGCGACGAGGTAGGCCAGGAAGCGTCTGGGGTCGTTATCCTCTTCGTCCAGCGAGAGCCAGGCCACCCGCCGCTCGCAACCGGCGACCCATTCACTGAGCAGTGTGGTTTTGCCAAAGCCGGCAGGGGCGGAGATGAGGGTCAGCTTATGGTGCAGGCCCTCGTTCAGATGCTCGATCAGACGGAAGCGTAAGACGGCTTTAGGCCGAGGCGGGGGGATATAAAGTTTAGTCGCTAGAATTTGCGCAGACATAAGAAATACATTCCCAAAGTTGAAAAAGCCGCAAGACCCACTCTCGGTGTCAGGGGCTCGGCGCCAACTACTGGCAAAACCAAGTGTATGTAGGAACGTGAAGTGCTCCTAGATAGTTTCAAATCCCGCAGATAGCCTAAACGAGGGCCATAGGATTTCAAGTTCCCCTACCGACGCTCTGTGCTTTCCCTGAAGAGGCACAAAAAAACGGGGCAGAGCCTCGCCTCAGAGACTCGCCCGTAAGTGTGGAGGACCCTCTTCCTCTCACAAATCGATCTAAACCCGCTGCACGCTCATGGACACTTGCAGCTATTGTTGCGAATGTCGCGGTCAGAGATTGTACAGCGCACCATCCGAGGTGAGTAATGATTTTCCCATCCATTTTAATTACCTCATTCAGCCCGCTGATTAGCTGAGTGCCAGTCTTATTCAACAGATATGGCGCGTCTTCTGCTTTGAGCGTTTCCACTGTGCTAGTCCAGCAGCTATGGATGCGGTTTCGGCACCGAACGTGCCTTTAATGCGAACCTGCTGTGCAAGCAGCATCAAATCGTGCCGTCCCAGCCACAACAGCCAGTGGTAATCCATTCGCCAGGGCCTTGCTAAGTACGGTGAGATCGCCGGTGATCTCGTAAAGAGATTGGAATCCACCCAAATGAACACGAAACCGGAGAATTTATCAACGTCGGTGACAAAAGCTGATGTCATAAACATCTCACAGGCACTGTTTGACCGCTTAACTGACGCAGTCTGCTCTGAGGCGTGATGGACAAAATCAAGCTGATTAAATATCTGTAAAATTTGGAATAAATCTTTAAAAATTTCTTGACTTGAATTCTTATCAAATGTAGTATTGGCCCGTTTTTATTTCATTGCATCGATACCGATCTTAGAGGATGCAGTCTCAATTTCGACGTTGCAGGGCTCTTCGGGAGTTTTACGCGTTCCCCGCACCGCTTGCCTGCGCTGGGAATCGCGTTGTGCTTCAGCAAAGCAGGGGTGATTACTGTCACCGGCAGATGATTCTTGCCGGCTCCTACAAAGGGCGCAAGATCGTCAATCGCGGCCAGTGCCGCACCACCGTTCGGAACCTCTGGGTAATCTTCGCGCTCATTACGATTCATGTGAGCGTGTTGGGCTCTCCCGTTCGTGGCCAGCAGGCGGTACGTTGTCGCTCTCTATCTGCGCAGTAGGTGCAGCCGAGGCGGTCATCCCGCTCCTTTTCCAGAGGGCGAAACGCTGAGCGCCAAACTACGGCCATCAATCGATAAGTATAGAAGAATGGCTAAGACAGAGTATAGATGCGGATTTCATGGCCAGGCGTCCGCACGATTCGGAATAGTCTGTCCCGGCAGCCTTCTATCACTCAATGCTTCGGAGAGAGGATGGGTTCCTGTCCTTGCAGCTCGATCCGAAAGTAAAGCACACACCTGCAAAGGTTTTCTTCAAGAGGCATCATGTCCAAAGCCAGCGCATCAAATCAGACTCCCGCCATTCGCCCTTCGCAGTTTGAATCTAGCTCCATCAGCGCGCTCCAGAACAGCGTCAACATGTTTCGCGGCGATGTGAATTTTCAAAAGCCGCTCTTCTCGCTCGCGGGCAAGCCGAATGACTCATCCCTCGCCGTGCAGGTGAACGTCATGTGCGAGAGCAACGTCAATCAGGACGTGACGACATGGAACCTGCAAGCGCCGACCGGCGTGCTGGGGCTTGGCTGGAGTCTCGTTGGCAGCCGCATCTCGGCAAAATCGACGGGCGCCGTGTCGGCGGCGAGCGTGCAATACGAGTATCAATCAGGCGGATCGAGCAATGCCTTGATTGCCAGCGATGGGCCCTGGGTGAGAGCTTATTTCGATGATTCGCTCGCTTCAGAGATGGGTGGGCCGAACGTTTCAAGCAAGCTCATTCAGGCGTTTGCCGCTGCCGGTCTGCGATTGAGCCAACACGCGACCATCGGCGTGACCAACCTCGGTCCCTGGCAGGTAGACGATCCGGTTTACGAACATCTCTACACCATCACAACGACCATGCTGAAAAGCAAATCGGTTTTGCAAGTCACCGATGGCGGCCAGGGCTTTGATCTTCAGGACTATCAGTTCTACAAAATTTTTTACTACGCAAAGTATGAGCGCTGGGAGGTCACTGACAACAACGGCACGGTGAATGTTTATGGCGGCGGATACGCGCCGCCAACATTGCGTGTGACCGGCGACGGCTTCAACACCAGCGCCGGCAACAGCGTCGAATGGTCAGTCAAATGGGGCGACGCGAGCGGCAACTGGACGGGCAGCAGTTTGGAAACCGCAGGGCAATGCCAGTACGCGACGGCGTGGAATCTCTCGACGCAAATTGATCGCTACGGCGATAAGGTTCATTACGAATACAACGGCTTTGGTCGAAACTCCGATGGCTTGTTGAATCGCGGCGCTGAACAATTGGTCGGCGGCACGGGCGGGCTGCCGTACACCAAAGCCTGTTACCTGACTCGCATCATCGATCTCTTTGGCGGCACGATTGATTTCAGCTACATCGATAAAACCTACACGGTGACGGCACAGGAGTACATGGATCCGCACAAGGTCTTGACGCCGGCAGACGCGCCCAACACGCCGCCGTCGAACCTCACGACGCCGAACGCTTATCAAGATCGCTACGAAACTTTGTTGCTGTCGGAGGTCGCAATAAACAGCGCGGCGGGCGAGTTGATCTACAAGCTGGGTTTCACTTATTCGCCGCCGATCAACGTCAACCAGATGCCTGCGGGTGTCAACGTCGTCGTTAATGGCTCGCCCGCTTCCGCCTCGAATGAGCTATCGGTGAGCGTCAACCTGGACAGTGATTCGGCGACGGTGACTTACAACACGCTCGCCGGTGATAGCGCCCAACAAGCCGCCGAAGGCTTATGGCAAGCGTGCATCGACTCGCAAACGCTCGCCAGCTTTATCAACGTCGGCGAGCTGATTGAAACGCCGGGCGGCGCAGGAACCTATCAATTTCTGCTCTACGCCAGGAGTCTCGACGCCACTCTTGAAGTGAATCAAGTCACCGTCAGCCCGACCAGCAATGCCCAGGTGTTTCTGACGACGAGCGCCGCCGCGGCTTCACAAAATGAAAACGCGCCGCAAGCCGCCGGGCTGGTCAAGAGTTACCTCTTAGGCGTCACCGAGTACAACCCGGCGGGAGACTCGCTGCCGGATTACTGCTTCGATTACTACTGGGCAGGGCAGGGGCCGAATCTCGGCGCGATCAAATCGATCACCTATCCCGATGGCGGTTGCGGGCGGTTCACCTATGCCGCTGCCGAGCTGGCGATTTGCAACCGCGAGCAGACCATCAAGGCTCCGACCGAACAACTTGGCGACAATGCGGTGCCCCACGTCTGGTTCGGCACGGATTACGCGGTCACCGTGTGGACGAGTGAAAGCGGCGGCAAAGCCATGCTCGAGGTTCACAACTGGACAGGCCGATGGCAGAGATGGTCGCCCAAACAGCCAGCCATTTATGTAAACGAG
>JBJMGU010000158.1:0-12201 GCA_045807765.1 Blastocatellia bacterium | reverse complement strand
TCTTGATGCGAAGCCAGCCGGCGCTCTTCATCTAGCAAGACATTGCTCTTATCCACACCATCGCTCATAACTCTCCTTGTAAGCCCAGGATCGCATCGCACTCCGCTAAAGCGACTTCGGGGATTTAAACGCGGTGCATTCCCCAAAACACGGTTTGATTATGGCGTGACGGCTTTCTTCACCGCGTGCTTGGTGCCGCGGCCTATGTGCCTGCCGGCGTAGCCGATGTGTTTGCCAAAGCGCTTGCCGCCGCGGACGATGCGCCCATGCTTGACGTTGTGGCCGAGACTCTTACCGGCCTTGCCCATTTCCTTACCGCTTTCCTTCATCTGTCCTTTGGCTGTTGGCTTGCCCTGTGTGTCCTGCTGGCCGAACGCCAGCGGCGGCACCAAAGCGAAGAGCATCACCGCTGCCATCGTTATTATCACCTGCGTTATCCTTCGTCTCACTTCATCACCTCCATCAAAAAGATTACCATTATCACTTCGTCCCGAATTCACGGACGCCGTCGCGACCGAGTTCAGCCCAGCAACCGTGCTTTCCACTCAACTTAAATGGATGGCGGCAGGCTCAGATGATGCGGCGAGGGGAAGAACTCTGAAGGCTCGGCTCAACATCAAGCGCATGGCTTCGAGCGCCAGCCCGCCGACCGCTACGGCCACGGCAGTCGTCATCAGCCCCATTCCGATCACCGTAATTTCCATCATCTCTGTCTCTCCATTCCTTCGTTCTTCCGGCCCGCAGCCGTCTGCCAGGTACGTTCCTATGATATGCTCACTGGAGGATGCGTTCTGTTCAATACTGGACGAGGCCGAGAATAATTCCCGAGCATCAATCGACCAGGGTAAAGATTAAGCGACCTGACCGATGCAACAGAGGTTAAATTGATTCCTCAAGAATATGTGCGAGCAGAGCGAATGAACTCACTCCAAGGGGAGGTGAGCGTTGAAAGCTAACGGCAGCCGATCACTCTCCCGTAGGCGCTCATTCGTGCTCGTCCTGTTTTGTGCATGTCTGTTTTTGGGCGCGGGCATTCTGCTCAGCCTGCGGACTGGCCCGCTGCCCGCCGCTGCTGAATCGGGCACGCCTGAGATCGATTCCGCTCGCACGCCACCGGCTCTGGCGAAAGTAGAGACAGCGAAAGTAGAGCCACTCCAGGCGGAGCCGCCCCCCGTAGCATTGCTTCCAGATACTGCACCAGCGCCGGTAGGGGTAACGCCGGTTAGCGATGCCGATCTCAATTACCTTGCTGGGAGAAATCTGCTGATCCCGGTGGCAGGTGTGACGGCTGATCAGTTGCGCGATACCTTTACTCAAGCGCGCTCGGAAGGACGACAGCACGACGCGATCGACATATTGGCGCCGCAGGGGACGCCCGTGCTGGCGACGGCGGACGGCAGCGTGATCAAGCTCTTTCAGAGCGACAGAGGTGGAGTGACCCTCTATGAACTCGATCCATCGGGGCGTTATGTTTATTACTATGCACACCTGATGCGCTACGCTGAGGGGGTCGCGGAGGGGAAACCGTTGCGGCGCGGCGCGGTCATTGCCTATGTCGGCGACACCGGCAATGCCGGCGCTGGAAACTATCACCTCCACTTTGCCATCGCGAAGATTACCTCGCCGCGCCAGTGGAGTGGTGGTGAGGTGATCAATCCTTATCCCCTGCTGGTTCGCAAGTGAGAAGCCCGACGCGCTTGACAGGCCATCTCAGTACCGCGCCGGGTCGGAATCGCGATCTCTGGCCAGCCAGAAGCACCTCCGACTGGCGATCGGCGTAAACGGCTATCGGGGCTGATGGGACCGCATCTGTGGCTCGGTATCGGCGTGCTCCTTCGCGGCTTTGTCGTGACACACCTGGCAATAGGCATCATCGGTAGTCGCCGGCTTATCGCAAGTCGTGCCTGGATGATTGTCGTGCTGTATCGTTGTACATCTGCATGGTTGCATATTTCCGATCTCCTCACGGCAAGCCCGCCAGCGAGCTTGCCGGACCTGTAATGCTTTACCTTCGCCGGCGAGCGCGTGGCGCGGCTCGCTTCGACACGGCGCCCGCATCCAAATCCACCGGTGCCGGATAGCCTTTGCCCAGGAGTTCTGGAATCTCGATGACCATTTCCTTGCTCCCCTTGATCGTGCGCGTCACCTTGCCGCTCGCGATGTGGTTCGCCTTCGACGCTTCCTTGCTCTTATCACCTTTTCTTGACGAAGCGCTCGTTGACGACGCGGCTGAGGGGCTGGCTTTAACGCGATCTGATGGGTTCGTGGCGGTCGCGTCTGGTACCAGATTGCCGCCAGCGTTGCGGGCCATTTGGCCGAGGGCGCGCATTATCTCTGCGCGCTTGCGATCACTCAATTGGTCGAGGGTCACGCCATACGCTTGCAGCACGTTGCGCAAATTCTCTTCGGTGTTCGTGCCACGATCATAGACATCGCGGTAGATGTGCAGCCGGCCATCCTCGACGGTTATGGTTTCATAGCGCAGTTCAACCGGCACCGCTTTGCTCAGTTTCACAGGCCGGGTCGCGGTCTTGTTCTTTTCATACCCGACGATCTGTTCATCCGAGAGTTCGGTTTCGCCAAGTTGCGCAAGCCGTTTCGCAAAATCGTTTGCCTGCGAATTGGTCAAGCCAACGCAACCGTGCGACGCGAAGCCGCCGAGTTTAGCCGGCGCTTTGCCGCCGTGGATCAGCGACGGCAAGCCGATCGGAATCTTGAGCGGTCCCAGTGGGTTCAGCTTATCCCCGGCCTCGATTCTCTTGCCGACCTTGACCTTGCTTCCCGGCGATTCGACCCAGGGTTCATCGGGCGGTGTCCACGTCGGGTTGAAGATGATGGTGTCTGCTCTACGCAGCCCCGTTGGCAGCGGAAATTCAGGATAGCCGATGCCGATTTTATAAGACTTGATTAACTTGCCGCCTTCAAATAGATCCATTCGAAAGGCCGGGGCATTGACGACGACGCGCTTATCTTGAGGTATGCCGACAGCGTTTCGCGGCGCGGCGGCAGGTGTGACGCTAGCCGTTGTTGCCGTGCTGACCGCGTCGCCCCAGCGCTCGTTTACAAAGGCGATCAGCTCCTGCGTTTTTTCTTCGCCGATTGCCGCCTTGCTCTTTTCGTAGGCGTCCGCGCGGGCCGCCGTGGTCCTGCCGGCGGATTCATCCTGATGATCACTTGCGCGCAGCTTGGAGGTTTCCTGGCGCGCGATAGTCCTGAGCTGATTCACCTGCTCATCGGTGAGTTGCAGTTTCGCCTTCAGCTCCGCCGCGAAGTTCTCTTGCGCGAAGAATGCATCAAGGATAGGTAAGGTCACCGGCTGAGTGTTCGGCGCTGCCGCGCCGGTTTTCGCCGTCGCCGGTGCAGGGGTTGTTGCAGTGGCCGTTGTCGCGTTGGTGTTAACCGCTGGAGCTGGCCGGTTAGCGGTTGAGTTGGACGAATCGGCCACGCAGCCGCCGCCGGCCAGGAGCATCACCATAGTTAAGACCACAGACATAGATCGCAGGCTTTCGCTCATCTTTCTTCCAGCCCTTCATGCCAGTCATCTGGCGAACGGTTGACGGGGCGATGTCAGCGGTTTACATCGGCATCCAGATTGGCGTCAGTCACGTTGATCCGAGCAAGCTCGGCCTGCAACTGCTGCCAGTCGCCGCTGACGATTGACGAAAGCGGCGACTGGGTGTTGCGCCTCATCATTCGTTCAAGCAAGCGCGCCTGCCGCATCAGCCCGCCAGCCGCGTCTTTGACCGCCTCCGGGTCAGTGACCGAAGTGGTCAACTGGTTGTAGAGTTCAGCCGCTGCTTGCAGGCTGGTGATTTGAAAAAGCAACTCAACCTCGTTACCCCTGAAATCGCGCCGTCTGTCAAAAACCAACTGGCCGCGCTCGTTGCGCATGTTCAGCTCGCGCCGAAAGTCTTGCGACAGGCGATTGGCAAGAAAAGCGATCTGCCGGGGATTGCCGATGCCTGTGGCGACCATAGCAGTAGTGGATACCGTCGCCACTGGCGGGCTAGCCACTTCGACCGGTAAGCCGAGCGCCCGCGCGGTCGCTCCGTCCAGCTCGCCCGTGGTTACCAGATGACGGTCGCGCTGGAAATTCCTCACCGCGTCGCGCGCCGCCTGATTCATCACGCCATTGGCCGGGCCGCTGTAATAGTTCCTATCTCTGAGAGCGATTTGCGCGGCACGTATAGATGCCGTCGAAGTCAAGACCGTTTGAGCCGGCGCTCTCATATCGTTGTCCATCGCGCCTCGATCACCTGCGCCGACGCTTGTGTCAACGGTAAATGCACCCTCGACCATCATTCCAAGCTCGGTGCCGGGCCGCACTTCCGCTTTATTGCCTTTGCCCAGCATGGTATCCAGTATGCCGCCGACGCTGCTTCGCTCGGCGCGACCACCGGCCACGCCAATTGTCGCGCTCGCTCCCTCGCTTGCGCCCAGGAAGACCACCTCGCGCCGCGTCTGGCCCTCACCCTGATGATAGCGGGCGTCTTGTTCAAGCCTGCGTCGCCCTTCCTCGCTGAGCGCCGTCAGCGTGCCATCGAGCTGAACCGAGCTGCCGGACGAAAAAACCATTCGGTCGAACGCCACAGCAAGCGTCCCGACCCTGCTGCCGCGCTCTGTGGGAGTAACGCCCGTGACGTGCCCCTCGACCTTAGTGTTTTCTGGCACGACAACCCGGCCCTCAACCACCGTCGAACGCAAAACGGTCGCCGTAAAGCGCTCACCGACGCGTGAGGTATCCGAACTCAAGTAAGTATCCATCCGCAGGGCGATGACTGTACCTGCGGGCACCGCGACACGACGTTGTCCCAGGACCGGAACGACGAATGCCATCACCATCGCCATTGATAGGACAGCGCTTGCCATCCTTCCTCTAGTATTTCTCATGTCTGAACCCTCTCTTTCTTCCTTCATCCATAAGGCGACGTTACTTGCGACCGTAACGCAGCGATAGTATCGTTCACCTTTAGGTGTCGCAAACCCTCGGTGTCGAACACACCAAAGCGCTATCTCGACTCCGATTTATATTTGAAATGCTACGCTCATGCGGGGTAAGTTGCTGTTCCGTATTGGACACCCTCGGAAATAACTGGCGAGACGACCCGTGACTACTTAACAGGTTCAGGCCAGCCGAATCAGATCGTTTGCGTCCCAGATCACTCAATGACTCGTCGAGCTAAAGCGGTGGTCAGCGCGCGCAAGCGCGCCTGCTATGGGCATCAGGCCATCCTGCTTAGAGGCATTCAGCCGCTGTTTTAAGCAGGTTGTTCAATATTGGACAGACTTCCTGGATATTCTCTGCAAGAATCGTTAGGAACCGAGCATAGCTTACTCCCTTCTCAGATTATCTGGAATTAACCAGACCACCTGATGACCACAGCTCAGCCATTATCGAGTCTCAGGGTTTTACGCGCCTTTTTCGCTCTAAACACAATCGGATTGCGTCGAGCCGACTGCCCCTATGAAGAGAGCTTAGAACGTTTGAGGTGGCGGGACTTTGATTCCGGGTAGAAAACCGCATAGGAGATCGGCGCAACATATGACGACGAACATCAAACCTTTACAGGACCGCGTGATCGTAAAACGCATTGAAGAAGGCGAGCAAGTCCGGGGCGGCATCATTATCCCTGATTCGGCCAAAGAGAAGCCGCAAGAAGGCGAAGTCATCGCCGTTGGCAGTGGCAAATATAAAGAAGACGGCTCCCGACAGGGACTCGATGTCAAGGCGGGCGACCGCGTCTTGTTCGGTAAGTACACCAGTTCTGAAATCGAGATCGACGGTGAAAAGTTGTTGATTATGCGCGAAGACGAGATCCTCGGCATCATCGAGCGTGCCGGCGTGGCGGCAGGCTCTGCCGTTGGCGGTATCGCAAGGGGCGGCGGCAAGCAGAGCGGCAAGTAGCCTCTGGCGTCAGAAGTCTTGACCGTCCAGATCCACTCGGTGCATCACGAACAATTTTGATTGGGAGAACAGATAAAGGTTATGGCAAAGCAAATCATTCACGGCGCGGAATCGCGCGCGGCAATCTTGCGCGGCGTCAACCAACTCGCCGACGCAGTTAAAATCACTCTGGGCCCGCGTGGGCGCAACGTCGTGCTCGACAAGAAATACGGCAGCCCGACGATCACCAAAGACGGCGTGACGGTGGCCAAAGAGATTGAACTCAAGGATGCAATGGAGAATATGGGCGCGCAGATGGTCAAAGAAGTCGCCTCTCGCACCTCGGACATCGCCGGTGACGGCACGACGACGGCGACCGTGCTCGCCCAGGCCATCTTTCGCGAGGGCGTCAAGACGGTGGCGGCGGGCGCCAATCCAATGGCGCTGAAGCGCGGCATCGACAAAGCCGTCGAACGCGCCACCGCGGAGATCAAGCGGATGGCGAAGCCGGTCAGAGGCGACATGATCGCGCAGGTCGGCATGATCTCGGCCAATGGCGATGCAACCATCGGCGCGTTGATCGCCGAGGCAATGAACAAGGTCGGCAAAGACGGCGTCATCACGGTCGAGGAATCCAAGACGATGGAGACCAATCTGGAATTTGTCGAAGGCTTGCAGTTTGACCGCGGCTACCTGTCGCCTTATTTTATGACCGACGCCGAAAGCATGGAAGCGGTGCTCGAAGAGCCCGTCATTCTCATCAGCGAGAAGAAACTATCGTCCATGAGAGATCTGCTGCCCCTGCTTGAGCAGGCCGCCAAGCAAGGCAAGCCGCTGTTGATCATTGCGGAAGATGTCGAAGGTGAAGCGTTGGCCACCCTGGTGGTCAACAAACTGCGCGGCACGCTCAATGTGGCGGCGGTGAAAGCCCCGGGCTTCGGTGATCGTCGCCAAGCCATACTCGAAGACATCGCGGTTTTAACCGGCGGTAAAGTGATCAGCGAGGACCTCGGCATTAAGTTGGAGACCGTCAGGATCGAAGACCTGGGAAGCGCCAGGAAGGTGGTGATCAGCAAGGACAACACGATGATCATTGATGGGGCGGGCAATACCGACGACTTGCAAGCGCGCGTGAAAACGCTCAGAACTCAAGTCGAAGACTGCGAATCAGACTATGACCGTGAGAAACTGCAAGAGCGGCTGGCGAAGCTCGTCGGCGGCGTCGCGGTGATCAAGGTCGGCGCCGCCACGGAGACCGAGCTCAAAGAGAAGAAGGCGCGCGTTGAAGACGCCATGCACGCAACCCGCGCGGCGGTCGAGGAAGGGATTGTTCCGGGGGGCGGGGTGGCGTTGATTCGCGCCGCCAAGGGGCTCGACAAATTCAAGGTTTTCGAGCCGAACGAGGACGGCGAAGTGACCGGCGACCTGGACGAGCAGATTGGCGTCACCATCGTCAAGCGAGCCCTTGAAGAGCCGTTACGTCAGATCGTCCAGAACGCTGGCAAAGAAGGCGCGGTAATTGTCGCGAAGGTGCGCGCGGAAAAGAACCCGAACTTCGGCTATAACGCCGAGACCGAACAATTTGAAGACCTCGTCGCCGCAGGCATTATCGACCCGGCGAAAGTCACGCGCTGTGCGCTGCAAAACGCGGCGTCAATCGCGGGCTTAATGCTCACGACGGAAGCGATCATTGCTGAACGACCGAGCCTTGATAAGCCCGAGGCCATGGCCGGCGGCATGGGTGGCGGCATGGGCTTCTAAGACCCTGCGCGGCCGCGCTCGTTCCCGGAGTGGGTCAGCGCGGCCGATCATGCTACAGTTAGCCGCATCGGCATGAAACAAAGCTCCAGCAACAAGCCAGACGCGCGGCAGCAGGTTTTCGAGTACCACCAGGCCACCAAGCATTACCCGCACCGCTACGCCGCGAGCCTGGGCTACATGGATTGGGCCAACCAGCCGAACCCTTTTCGGCGCTATGAGGGCGCGCCGCTGATCGCCCTGGAGAAAATTCCGCCGACCGATGAGCCGCTGTACGATGAAGCCTTTGCTGCCGGCCATATACGGCCGGCAGCGGTGAACCTGCGCAGCCTCTCTCAACTTTTCTTCGACAGCCTGGCGATCTCGGCCTGGAAGCGCATCGGCGAGGTCAGCTGGGCGCTACGGGTCAATCCTTCGAGTGGCAATCTCCACCCGACCGAGGGCTACCTGATCTGCGGCCCCTTGCCGGGGCTATCGAATCATGCAACGGTCTGTCATTACGCAGCGAAAGAACATGGCTTAGAGCGGCGCGCAGAGCTTACGTCAGGGTTGTGGGATAGGCTCTGTGCGCGACTGCCGAAAGACACCCTGTTGATCGGGCTGACTTCCATTCACTGGCGAGAGGCCTGGAAGTACGGCCAGCGCGCCTATCGCTACTGCCAGCATGACGTCGGGCACGCCATCGGCGCGCTGAGTGTCGCCGCCGCCGGGCTGGGATGGCAGACGAGGATTCTCGACAACCTGGGCACGGATGATCTAGCGTTACTCACAGGCACATTTCGTGATCACGACGCCGAAGCGGAAGAACCGGACGCGGTGATGGCCGTTGGCCCGTTTGTAGACGAGACCAACGAAACCGGTCTGCCCGAAGAGGTCGTTAGGGCCTTTGAATCTCTCGACTGGCGGGGCCGTCCCAATCAACTGAGTAAGGCCCACGTAGAATGGGGCATGGATGAGATTGCGGCAGCGGCTCGGAAACCACGTGGTGCGGGTCAGTATGAGCGCTTGCAACGGTCGCCTGAGCCGGAGTCACTGGCCGTTCGTCCAATCTCTCTGCGCCAGATGGTTCGTCAGCGCCGCAGTGCCGTGGCAATGGACGGACGGACGCGAATTTCTCGGGAGACGTTCTATCGCATCCTGCAAAGAACCCAGGCATTGCCCGGCAACATTCCCTTCAGCACGCTTCCCTGGAAGCCTCGCATTCACCTGGCCATTTTTGTACACCGCGTCGATGATCTCGCCGCCGGACTTTACCTTCTGGTGCGCGACCCGTCACAGAGAGAGGCGCTGGAAGTAGCGTTCACTCAGGCTGACCGGTGGCGGCGACCACCAGGCTGTCCGGAACAACTGGAACTCTACTGCCTCATCCAAACCGAAGCCGGCGAGGCCGCGCGACAGATTTCCTGTTCCCAGGCAATCGCCAGCGATGGTTGTTTCAGCCTCGGCATGATTGCTGAATATGAGGAGGCAATAAAAGAGTATGGCGCCTGGTTTTATCCTCGGCTCTATTGGGAAGCCGGGGTCATCGGCCAGGTGCTTTATCTGGAAGCTGAAGCGGCCGGCATCCGCAGCACCGGCATCGGCTGCTACTTCGACGACCCGATGCACGAATTGCTTGGCCTCAAGGACCGCAAATACCAGGACCTCTACCATTTCACGATTGGGGGTGCGGTAGAAGACACTCGGCTGACTACGGTGCTTCGCGTTCTGGACCCAGAGGCAGGGTTCGCGGTGCGGTAGAAGACACTCGGCTGACTACCCGCTGCCGGCCTTTGGCGACATACCGCTATCGCAAATCACGCCAGGGAGTTTAACCGATTTCTTCGACTCGCTTTCTGGCAAGGCAAAGGCGAAGACCGTCGCCAACGTCTACGGGCTGTTGAGCACAATGTTTGACGTAGCTGTGGACTACGAAATCATTGAAAACAAGCCGCTGCGAAAGAAGCTCCACAAGCCGGAAGCCGAGAAAGCCGATAAGCCGGTCTTAGCGCCGGAGACCGTCAGGCAGATACTAGCCAAGCTGCCGCCAGCGCATCGCTTATTCATCGCGCTGTTCTCTATCCTGACAATCAGGGCCGGTGAAGGGCTGGCCTTGCGGTGGCTGAATGTGGACTTCGAGAATCGGACGCTGTCGCTAACGCACGGCATCTGGCGCGGGAAGTTGAAGCCGACGTTAAAGACAAAAGGCAGCAAGCGGAGTTTCATCCTGCCTGCGTCTTTGATTGATGCCTTGCTAATCCATCGGGCGCACTCGGCATTCTCCAAAGATGAGGACTTCATCTTTACGAATGTGGTCGGCGGGCCATTGGAGCCGGGCAATTTCCGCAAGCGGGTGCTCTATCCGGTGATGGATGAATTGGGGATCGAGCGGCAGGAGCGCAGCTATGGGTTTCACTTATTGCGGCACACAGCGGCGACGATCCTGCACGGCGAGACCGGCGATATAGAAGTAGCGCAGCGAGCCTTGGGCCATGCGCGGCGTTCGACAACCGAAGATGTCTACGATCACGTTGAAAGTATCGTAGATGAAAAACGACCCGCACTGGAGTTTCATTGCCCCCTGTACCTTCGGCCCTCCCTGTGACACGTCCAGAGCACAAATCGCTGCACACGGCTTGATTGGGCTTCGGCGGCTCCGGTGCATGTCGTTGTTAGGCGGGCGCTCATTCTATATCGGCGATCTTGTCCATCCCTATTCCTTTAGACAGCACCCAATGCTTCCCGCTACCCAAACCCCATTGCTGCAAATTAGCCACTGTATGATCCCCGATCCACTCGAAGACAGGGTCGAACGCAGTCGCCTTACCTGCCTCATAGGCTTTCACCCACTTCAGCATCTGTTCAGATTTACTAGCGTTGTCGAGGAGCCAGAAATTCACTTCAGGCTCCGCCTGGTGAAGGCTGCTCGCCATCTTAACCAATTCTGCCTCACTTAGTCCCTTCGCCACGAGAATATATTTGTTCACCATCTTGAATCTGTTGGTGAAAGTGCCGAGGACTCTGACCTGAGGCTTGTCATAGTGCGCACGCCGGTTTTGCGAAGCGCGGGCGTCAGGTACAGCCGTTAACGTGAGCAGCGCCGCCGCCAATATTTTCAGTCGGTTCATTAGATTCACTCCTCCATTTGTATTCTCACCTTAAAGCCTCGCGCTCGGCCATCCGTGATAAGAGACATTGCTAAAGGGATGCATCTCAAATCGGTGTGCCCGAAGTTCTTCAACCGAGGGAAACTCATCATTGCAACACTGGCAAATGTACACAGGCACTGAAGGGCGATAGCTGTCACCGAGCCCAACAGGTTCGTGAAATTCCATGTAGCCTGTATGCCAGAAGCCCATTTTTCGTCCGCAGTTTGTGGTCGGATAGTAGTTTATACTCTGAGGTTCACTTGCGACGCAAACCTAAAAAGCACTTGTCGAAAGACTTTAGGGATGTGGGTTAGGAGCCGATTCCCACAGACAGAGGATATTGACTGCTCGACCCACTCAGTTGACTGAAGATTATTATCTTTCAGCTTATCCGAAACAAGCACTCTCGCAGAGGTTCTATCAATCAGAGGCGCGCGGGATTGTGGGCCGTGCGAGTCTTTGCGGGATGCGCGCGGCCCTTATCTTTGTGAATAGCCCGGCGCGATGACCGGGCCGTGATCGTCAATATGCGCCGAGGCGCGCGAGCTTGAACACGCGGCGCACGTTTCGCAACTGGGATTGCATGGCGCGCAGATCGTGCCACTATCGTGCAAGCGCTGGTTTGTTCATAGGTTTTTCATCAAGAGCGAAGGGGAGAAGCCGTAGCCCCTCCCCTCGCGGTCAGATCAATCCTTCAGCCCAGCCTACTAAGCCATTGCTCATCAGGCGGACCCAGCGATGATCTTCATAGGCCGGATGCGTGCGAACGTTCTTGAGATTCCAAGCCCAACGCATGGCCTGCGCTGACTTGCGGCCCCACTCTCGATAATCGCCTTGCTGCTGGTGATACTTGCGATGGCAGCGCTTGTGAGTTGGGGCGGTCTGTGTGCCGCCTCTGCTCTTGTAAGTGGGGCGATGGTATTCAACCTGTTGACGTTGGTGAATTTCATTGCAGCAGATATGGCAGGTCATTAGATTTCAATGCCTCCAATCCGCAACCCGCGCTCGCAATTGAAGTGTGAGCAAGTCGAATGCCCACAGGCTTTCTTTATGAGAATGCCGCCGATGAGCTTGGAGCCTCGCCAGGCAGACGCCTCAAGCTCGCTGTCGAGTTGCTCTGACCAGTCGTGATAGCCTTCTTCGGCCATCAAGCGCATCACTTCATCTTGCTCTGACTCGGTGATGGGATAGGATTCTTCGGAGTAGCTTTCCGAATCAAACTTATTGTATCCTGACATTGGATGAAAATTCCTTTCTCCCTGAGCAAACAGGGGGATATTCAAGGCTCAGGATGTTGACGCATCTTGGGCCTTTACCTTTTGTGGATTACTCTCCTCGCTTCTGTTGTCAGGCTGTATCGCTTCGACTTCGCCCCGCTTACTCCCTCTCGATTCGGCAACAGGCAAGTTCAGACTGTCCGAGGTTTCGGCT
>JBJMGU010000157.1:0-6447 GCA_045807765.1 Blastocatellia bacterium | reverse complement strand
TCAAACCCATGCAGCCGCGCCTTCCACGACAGGTAGTGCGGGTCCAGCGGGATGCAGTGGCCGCCGATGCCGGGGCCGGGGTAGAACGCCATGAAGCCGAACGGCTTGGTCGCCGCCGCCTGAATCACTTCCCACGAATCGATGTTGAGGTGATAGCAGAGCTGGGCGATCTCGTTGACCAGGCCGATGTTCACCGAGCGGAAGGTGTTCTCCAAGAGCTTGGCGGCCTCGGCGACGCGCGCGCTGGTCACCGGGTGGACGCCCTCGACGATGGTTTGATAGAGCGCCACGGCGACCTCGGTAGACTTCCGACTGACGCCGCCGACGACTTTCGGGATGTTGTGGGTCTGGTACTTGTCATTGCCGGGATCAACCCGTTCGGGCGAAAAGGCGAGAAAGAAATCTTCATCGAGCTTGAGGCCGGTCTCTTCGAGCATCGGCAGCAAGACTTCGTCGGTGGTGCCGGGATAGGTGGTAGACTCAAGGACGATGAGTTGCGGCGAATGCAGGTAGGTCTTGACCTGATCGCTGGCGGCGAGGATGAAAGAGATGTCGGGCTCTTTGGTTTTGCGCAGCGGCGTCGGCACACAGATGACGACGGCATCACAAAGGGCGAGTTTCGAGAAATCGGTGGTGGCGGCAAGCAAGCCCTCTCGGACCAGGGCGGCGACCTCTTTGGAGGGGACGTCGGGGATGTGGGAAAGGCCGGCGTTGATGAGATCGGTGCGGGCGGCATCGACATCAAAGCCGATGGCGCGCAAGCCGCCGCGGCCGAAGGCGGCGGCCAGGGGGAGGCCGACATAACCGAGACCGATGACGCCGACTGTGGCCTGCCGTTCGCTGATCTTGTTTAATAGTTCATCACTCATTCGCTTGACCCTATTGCTATCCCTTTTGTCGTTGATGGTTCGAGGGCTAGAGTTATGAAACTATGTCGCGCGGCTGTCCGTCAACTCAAAAGTGAACAGTGACAAGTGACAAGACGTTGGCACTCCGCATCCTGACGTACGCTGGCATGCGCAGTCACTCTTGTCACTTGTCACTTGTCACTCACCATGTGGCCAGCAGTTCGTCGCGCGTCACCGTCGCGGTGCCAACTTTGCCGACGACGACGCCGGCAGCGTGATTGGCTAAGATGGCCGCTTCGGCAAAGCTCGCCCCCGCTGCCAGGGCCAGCCCCAGCGTTGCGATCACCGTATCGCCGGCGCCGGTCACATCATAGACTTCGCGCGCCACCGTCGCGATGTGCGTCACCTCACCGTCATCCGTAAACAGCGCCATGCCTTCTTCGCCGCGTGTGATGAGCAACGCCCGGCAGTCAATCGCGCCGAGCAAGCGGCGGCCCGCTTCGATCAGACTAGATTCATCTTCGATGGCCAGACCGGCGGCTTCCGCGGCCTCTTGATGATTCGGCGTAATCACAGTCACCGGTTGATAGTTGGCGAAGCTGCGCGTCTTCGGGTCGAGACAGACAGGGATGCCGCGCGACCTCGCTGCCTCAAGCGTTGCCCGTAGCACGCCAGCCGTCAGCAAGCCTTTGCTGTAATCCGAAACCACCACAGCGTCGGCGGCGTCGAGCGCAACGGTGAAGCGTTCGACGATGGCTTCTTCAATCGCCGTAGCAATGGGCGCGCGGCTTTCGCGGTCGGCGCGCACGACCTGCTGATTATGAGCGATGATGCGCGTCTTGAGCGTCGTCGTGCGCGCTGGGTCAACGACGACGCCATCGCTTGCGATGCCGACTTCGTGCAGCGCCGTGCGCAGGCGCTCGGCGTTGGCATCCGAGCCGGCGACGCCGACCATCACCGGCTGTGCGCCGAGCGCGACGAGATTGGCGGCGACGTTGCCCGCGCCGCCAAGCGCCAGCGTCTGGCGTTCGACCTCGACGACGGGCACGGGCGCTTCCGGCGAGATGCGCCGCACACGCCCCCAGATGAATTCATCGAGCATCAAATCGCCGAGCACGACAATGTGCCGGCCAGCGAATCTGCCGGTCAATTGTTCAGCGCGCACTTTTTCCAGTATGGTCATAAACTAAAGATGCCGGGAGCCGGCTATTCTACCTAACCGGCTGCCAGAGCCAGTTTCAAGACATCGTCCGCCGCCGCGACGACGGCGCTCGGCGGCACTCGCTGAATCGCGAATGAGCCATCGGCATCCGGCGTGTTGGTATCTTTCTGCCCCCGCGCCTCATCCGACAGGCCCCCGATCACTTGATACGGCGAATCCGTCCACGGGTGCCAGACATCAGGATTCGATGAACCGAAGACGGCAACCAGCGGGCGGCTGAGCGCCGCCGCGATATGCATCGGGCCGCCATCGTTGCCGACGAAAGCACGCGACAGATTGATTAAGGCGACCAGCTCTTTCAACGTCAAGCCGACAATCGCCAGCGCGCCCGCCTGCGCGGCGACGGCTTTTGCCAGCGGCTCCTGCCCCGGCCCGCCGATGACGACGCTCGGCAGTTGCCAGCGGTCGCCGAGGTGCCGGGCCACTTCGGCAAAACCGTTTGCGGGCCAGCGCTTCGATTCAAAAGCCGCTGCCGGCGCGATCACCGCAAAGTGGCCGCGAGCGATCTGATCAACCGTGTGCGAGCGGTCGGCCTGAACCGCACAGGCCGCTTTTAATTTTTCAAGCACGCGGCTTTCGGCAGTGCTCGAAACCGCGAGGCTCAGTTGCGGTCGCTCGACCGGCCAGGGTACGCCCGACCAGTGCAGCAAGGCTAACTGCTGCTCGACGCTGTGGACTTGCTCGCGCCCGAGAATCACATCCGGGTCGGGGGCGCGCAGGTCGAGCCAGCGCGAGTGCCTGTAGCCTGCGTAACCGACCGACCGCCTCGCCGCGGCGAACCGCGCCAGCCCGGTTGCGGTCGTGCCGCCGTGCAGGTCAAAGGCGACGTCATAACGCGCGCGGCGCAACTGCCCGATCAGCCTTGCGCGCCCGCTGATCGATTTTTCGGCGATGAGCAGGCGGTCAACCAGCGGGTGATCTTCGATGAGCGGCGCGGCCAGCGGCTCGCTGACGACGGTGATCTTGATCTCCGGACGCCTGGCTTTGAGCGCCGCCAGGCAGGGCGTCATCAACACCGTGTCGCCGATAGAGCGCAAACGAATGAGCAGAACTTTGCGCGCCGTCGACCAATCCGGCAACGGGATGGCCGCCTCACGCTTCACGCTTCGATCACTGCCTCATCGATGAGCATCACCGGGATGTCGTCTTTAATGGGGTAGACGCGGCGGCACTGCGGGCATCTCAAGCCGCTGCCGTCGGCCTTCAGTTCGACTTTCACCTTGCAGGCGGGACAAGCCAGAATCTCAAGCAAGCGCTCGCTTACGGCCACCTTGCACCTCCTTCAAATGGACGGCTCAGTCTAGCACCAGCGCCCGTGAGCGTCAATTTTCGCGCCTGTAGCGCGCCGCCACGTTTCGCTGTTAAACTCAGAGAGGCATCCGCGCGTATGGCTCATTGGTTGATCCTCTGACAACTTGAATAAATGGTCGGTGCGCTTTGTGCCCTCGCCTCGCTCAGCCATCACGCGCACACGGTTCGGGAGTTTCATGGTGAACAGACGTTTTGCATTCGCAATCATTCTCGCTCTCATCGTCGCTGTCTGCTCTGGGGCGACGGCTACGGCTCAGGACGATGTCGTCAAGCTCAAGGCCGATCTGGTGACGATTGACGCGACGGTGACCGACAAAGACGGTAACTTCATTCGCAATCTTAAAGCCGCCGACTTCGCCGTCTACGAAGACGGCGTGCCGCAGAAGCTCGACTTCTTTGAGGCGAGCGAACAGACGGTGCTGACCCGCCCGCTCGCCGTCGTCGTTGCCATTGATACGTCGGGCAGCATCAAGCCTGAAGAGATCGCCCGCCAGCGCCTGGCGACCGAAAACTTCATGCGACTGGTGCGGCCCGAATCGATTTTTTCGGTCATCGCCTTCAACACAGAGACGCGCGTCCTGCAAGACTTCACCAGCGACGCCCGCAAGGTCAGCGCCGCCTTTCAAAAGATTGGCGAAGTCACCGGCTCGTCGCGCATCTTCGGCTCAATTGACAAGGCAGTGGGAATGCTCAAGCGCGCGCCGCGCTTCCGCAACGGTCGCCGTTTGCGGCGCGTCGTCATCGTCCTGACCGACGGCTACGACAACGTCTCGTCGCCTGAGCAGGGCGATTTGATTCGCCGCGCCAACGACGCCGAAGTGACGGTCTTCTCGATCACCCTGCCGTCATATATGCCCGGCGGCACATCGAACAAACGCGCGATGACTCTGCTCGACGTGTCGCGCATCGTGCCGATGACCGGCGGCGCAGACTTCTCGGCTGATACGCGCGATTTCGCGCCGGTCTTCAAATCCATCGCCGAAGAGATACGCTCAGGCTATACGCTGGCTTATTACCCGCAAGAGTCGAGCCGCCGCGACGGGCGCTTGCATCAAGTGCGTGTCGAATGCAAACGCGTGGGCGCCATCATCCGCGCCAGCCGCACCAGCTATCAAGCGCCCGCGAAGTAAATCCTGGCTAAAGCGCACCGCATCCGTTACCATTAAAGTTTGCATAACCGCAGGAATTCATAACAGAGAGCCGTAAGCAGCGAATGAGTGAAAAGAAGAAAATCGGCATGGTGAGCCTGGGCTGCCCGAAGAACCTCGTCGACAGCGAGGTGATGATGGGCTTGCTGGCGCGGCAGGGCTACGAGCTGACCAGTGACTCGGCAGAAGCCGACGTGCTGGTGGTCAATACCTGCGGCTTCATCGATTCGGCGCGCCAGGAATCCGTAGACACAATTCTCGAAATGGCGCAGCTCAAACAGACCGGCAAGGCGAAACAACTGGTGGTTGCCGGCTGTCTGGTCGAACGCTATCGCGACGATCTCAAGCGCGAGATTCCTGAGATTGACGCGCTGATCGGCGTCAATCAACTGACTGAGATTGAATCGGTCGTGGCGACATCGGCGCCGCGCCGCCTGCCGATCTACAGCGATGGGGCCAGCGTGCCGGAGCTTTATCTCTATGATGAGACGACGCCGCGTTTGCGCGCCACCGCGCCCTATACGGCTTACGTCAAGATCGCCGAAGGCTGCGATCACACCTGCGCTTTCTGCATCATCCCGCGGCTGCGCGGCGTCTTCCGCTCGCGCTCGCCCGAATCGATTCTGCACGAAGTCGAAGCGCTCACGGCACAGGGCGTCCGCGAGATCGTGTTGATCTCGCAAGACACCACCGCTTATGGCAGCGACTTGAATTTAAAAGACGGCTTGGCGCGCTTGCTCGAAGCCATCAGCGACGTGCCGGGCGTCGAATGGGTGCGCTTTCTTTACTGCTACCCGACGAACATCAGCGACGAGTTGTTGCGGATAATGGCCGAGCGCGCCAACGTCTGCAAGTATTTCGACATCCCGCTGCAACACGCCAGCCGCCGGGTCTTGCAGCGCATGCGGCGTGGCGGCGCGCGCGTGGCTTACGAGCGCCTGATCGCCCGCATCCGCGAGCGTGTGCCCGGTGTCGCCGTGCGCACAACTTTTATCGTCGGCTTTCCCGGCGAGCGCGAGGAAGATTTTGAGGAGCTGGTTGAGTTCGTGCGCGCCGTCGAGTTCGACCGCGTCGGCGTCTTTACTTATTCGGACGAAGAGAACTCCGCAGGCATTGAGCTGGACGAAAAAGTTGACGCCAAAACCATGCGCCGCCGCGAGCGCCTCTTGATGAAAGCGCAGGCGCAGATTTCACGCCGCCGCAATCGCCGCATGGTCGGTCGACAAGTGCGCGTCTTGCTCGAAGGCCGCGCCAAAGAGAGCGACCTGTTGCTTGAAGGGCGTATGGAAACACAAGCGCCGGAGATTGACGGCGTTGTCTTGATCAACGACATCCCCGAAGGTCGCGAGGTGCGTCCCGGTGATTTCGTCACCGTCGAGATCACCGAAGCGCACGACTATGATCTGATCGGTCGTATTGTTTAACGAAGTGCTGCGTGAAGCTCGCGCTGTGCTAGAATGGCGCTGCAAAGGGGAAGAGCTATGTCGCTTCCAAAAGAAAAATGGATGACCATAGATGACCTCCTGCTGATGCCCGACGACGGCAACCGCTACGAGGTCATCGAAGGAGAGCTTTTCGTGACACGCGCCCCGAATTATGACCATCAGGCTGTTATCACTCGTTTAGCTATTCTGATTGGCAAATATCTAGAGCAGAATCCAATCGGTTCTGTCGTCGCCGGCCCCGGCGTGATCTTCAGCAAGTTCAGCGGCGTCATTCCCGACCTGCTTTTCTTGACGCACAAGACGCGAAAAAAAATCCTCTCGGCAGGCAAGCTCAAGGGCGCGCCGGAACTGGCGATTGAGATCGTCTCGCCGGGCGCGGCGAGCCACCGCCGTGACCGCGTCGCCAAGCGTCAACTATTCGCCAAGTACGGCGTTCAAGAGTATTGGATTGTTGATTACAAAATTCGCACGGT
>JBJMGU010000156.1:0-23792 GCA_045807765.1 Blastocatellia bacterium | reverse complement strand
TTCGACAGACGAGCTCCACTGCAACAAGACGCGCCCGTCGGCGGCGCGGCTGGCGTTAAAGGTCTTCACCTTCGCCTGTGTGCCGCTCGAACAGGTGGGGAATTTGAACGCCCCGACGCGGGTGCGCCAGGTCGAGTTGCTGGACGCCGAGTAGTATTCGTTGGCATGCCAAAAGGTGCAGTTGTCGGACGGGTCAATGCTCAAGGAGCTGTAATCGCCCCAGCGTCCGCTACTGCTGGTCTGGTGGCCGCCGCCGGCGATGAGCTGCGCTTCGCCCTGCCCGAGCGTGTTCAGCGCATCGGCGCTCAACCGTCCGGCGTATTTGATGCTCGGCTCGGTCGTGCTGCTCGACGCCATATAGCCGATAGACATATTGCCGTTGGCGTCAATGGCGATGCTCGGCATGAAGCGCCACAAGCCGTCGCCGCCGTTGTTGAAGGTCTGCTGTTGCAGCGGCGTCGCCGGGATCGTGCCGCCGGTGACATTGAACTGATACCAGCGGATGGCGGTGGGGCCGGTGCCGTTCTGATTGTTGTTAATGGTGTGCGACGCCCACAGCGATTCTGCGCCGAGCAGGTTGTGATAGACCAGCGGCGTCATCAGCTTGTCGCCGAGCGTGTCGAGTTTCTGGGCCGTGACATTCTGCGGCACGATGTTGCCTGTGCAGCTTGGGCATGCCCCTTGTAAGGCATCAACGAAGTCGCTGACCGTCGTGCTGGCGTTTGGCGTGTGCGTGGCGCCGATCCCGAAAGTGGAATTGGCCGGGGTGGCAAAATCAACATGGAAGCGCCATGTGTAGACTTTGTTTTGAACCGTGCCCCCGGTTGCCGGGCTGTCAATCGCCATAAAGTATTCAGCCGTGCCCGCCGGCGGCGCGCTGCCGGTGCGGAAGGTCGCCGGCACCAGGCTATAGGTATCACCCAGAGCCGCCAGCGTGATCGTGAAGGCGACCGCGCCGGCGGCGGGCGTGCCCGTACCATTAATCATCTGGCTGCGGTTGAGCCCGTAGACGCGCACGCCCTGGAAGTCATCATTCTGATCGAACAGATTCACCGAAAAGTAGTAAGCATCGGGCCACAATCCGAACTTCGGGTAATCGCCGAGCCATGTCGGATTTGAGGGATCAACCTGTACCGCGTATAACCACCAGCCGCCCGAAACTGGGTCGGCGGTCTTCGACACGCCGACGCATTGATAATTGAGGCTGCCGGTATCAGTGAAGGCAAAATCGCTGACCACCCAACGGTTCGCGATATGATCGTAGAGTACGAAGCCGTCGCCTTCATTATTATTGCCGCAAGGCGTGCTGTTGCCCAGCGCCGAAAAGAATGAATTGAAGCTCGTCGGCGGGGACAGCGTCGCGCCGCTCTTGTTGAAGATTTGCAGCGATGAGTTGACTGAGAGAATGTAGTGATTCGGCCCGACATCGCCATGAGTGTCCGGCGGCAGGCAGCCGAACTGGCCGCAAATGCCATTGCCAGGTGAATTATTCATCCCATCAAACGACAAAGAGGTCGCAGGCATGCTCGAAAGCGCTTGCGGCCTGAACGGTAGCTCAGGGTCTTCGTCGCCTTTCGCAGGGTTCTGCCCCATCCGGTGGCGCGTCCGGCGCACTTCGTCTTCCTCGCCCTTTCCGGGAATGTTGGCCAGTTGTCTGAGGTCGAGGTCTTGTGATACCGGCCCGACCATCTGCACCACTTCGGGGCCGCTGGGGCGTTCTCCTGGCGCGGCGGCCCTCTCGTCCTGCGCGGCTTGCGATGATTGCCCCGACTCCTGTGCGCCATTGGCGCGGTGCATGCGGCGTCCACCCCCCGTTACGGCATGCCGTTCTTTGGATTCGTCATCGGCAGACGCTTTGCGCTCGGCAATCAGGCTCGGCTCAGCCGTTGATATGGACGCGGCAGGTGCGACGGGCGCAGGCGGTATCATATTGAAAGGCGTCGCGGCGGGCGTCATCAGCCGCAACGGCAAGTGGTCAACTTCAGCGCGCGCGACTTCTATTTTAGCCGCCTGCGGCTGAGTGCCTGGCGCGTCATCTTTGAGCGCAATCTCAACAGGCGTGATGGCGCGAAGCCGCAGCTTGAGGCGCTTCGAGATGACTCGTGCGCTCGGTTGCGGGCCGGCCTTTGGCTTCACCGCAGCCACCGCGGCTGGCCTGGCGTCGCTTGCCGTCGGTGCAGCGGCGGGTGCGGCGAGCGGCGATTGTTCTGCCACGCCGGTTGCCGGCGACTGCGTTACTGCGGTCACATCGTGCCGATTCAGTCGCGCTGACCGCAGCCAGATGGCGCCGGCGATCAAAGCAATCAAGCAAAGGGCGGCGACTGCGAGCCGCCGGGCCAGCGCGCTCGCGGTTGTTGACGAAGCGGGCGACAGGGCGCGCCCCGGTTTGCTGCTCATGATCTACAATCCTTTCGTTCCCAAGGCTGCCGCCTTGCCGCCGAAGCCTTCAGCGCGTCTTGCCATGTGCTAAGTAGGGAGGTGCTTAGAACAGAAGCCTGATTAAATTTCCACTTATAAAATAGGGGCGCGACTACAACCCTGTTGCGTGCGCGTGGCGCTCTCTTTATGCTCCTTCGGCTCACTGAGGGGTTGGTCGCCGCCAGCTTTCACAAAGCCCGTGGGTTACGCCTCATTACACTTCAGGGGTCATGAAGAAATGCTCAACAGGACGGAAAAATTCTATTTCAAGGTCGGGAACAGGTCAAGCGTAGTGACAGTGGATGCCGCGACTGTTGCCGGGTTTCTTGAATCCGCCACGGCGAGACCCTATAATGCGGCTTCAATGCAGTCGGTGGCATTGCATTGCATTTCAGAGCGTCGCGAACGTCATCCAGACCTTACACCACACGGGCGTTCGACGGCTCAACAGGAGGTCGTATGCTCGTTCCCAAACCGCAACTCATTCCTTCCGCCGATCAGGTCGAAGCGTTGTTGAAACAGACCGGCGCGCTGCGCGAAGGCCACTTCGAATTCCCCACAGGCTTTCATTCGACGCACTACTTTCAGATGCCGCTGGCGATGCGCTATCACGACAACGCTCGCGTGCTCAATGTCGCGCTGTCGCGTTTGCTGCGCCGCGAGCCCGAAGTGCTGGCGGCGCTGCCCAGTTGCGCCATCGTTGCGCCGGCAGCGGGCGGCATCCCGGTCGCCTTCGGCATCCGCGCCGCGCTCAACGCCGACCAGATTTTTTGGGCCGAAAAGACCGAAGGCCGCTACCACTTCCGCCAGTACCTCGACGCCCGCGGCATCAAATGCATCCTGGTTGACGACATCGTGCGCTCGGGCCGCGTCATCACTGAGATGCTGGCGTTGATTAAGGAGACCGGCGGCGAAGTCGTCGCCATTGGCTCGCTGGTGCAGTTCAAAGACGCGCACATCGAGACCGGCGGCATTCCCTATTACTCGCTGCTCAACGTTGACACGCAATTCCACTCGCCCGGCGACTGCCCGAGCTGCAAGGCGAACCTGCCGATTGAAAAAGTCTGGTACTGACGAAACCGTGATGAGTGATGAGTTGAAAGTGATGAGTGCGGCTTAGGCTGCATCCAGTTCGTTTGCTGCTTACTCATCACTCAGCGGCGAGATGGCCAACAAATAGAGCGCCCCGCGGAATTCAATCGGGTGTAGCGCCATCTATCAGATTGCGCTACAGGGAAACTGCTCTAGCTTAAGAAGGCGCGCTTCGGTAGCAGCAGGGCGCGCTCGATCTCGAAGACTTTTTCGTCGAACCCATCAGAGAATAAATCCACGCCATCTTTGATGAGCGCGGCGGGTGGCCGATTCTTCACACCGACCAGATGGAACTTGACGACGCCGGCGCGCGCGCTGTGATCGCGCGCCTCGATCACCCGCGAGGCCGCATAGATCGTATCGCCGCCCAGCACAGGGTTCGAGTGACTGCCGCGATCATAACCAAGCTCCCATAGCGCGTTGGCCGTCGTGTCGCGGCTCGCCAGGCTGGCCGCCCACGCGAAGACCAGGCCGCCTTCGACAATACGAGTGCGGGCAAAGCTGCGCTCACGCGAATAGACTTCATCGAAATGCAACGGGTGGCTGTTGCGCGTCAGCATCGTCAGTTGCATATGCTCGCTATGACCTACGGTGCGACCGCCGCTGTGTAGAATCACATCGCCGGCGTGAAAATCTTCAAAGAGTCCCGCCGGGCGGCCCGCCCATCGCGGCGCGCGAATCACCAGGGCCAGCTCTTTCGGCAGCGGCTCTTTCATCGCCTGCGGCGGCTGCGCCAGCGGCCCGCTGGCGCGCGGTGGGTTGGTCGCCGCATGACTGTGCGGCGGGTGTGCGCGGTCTGCGAGCGTGCCTGCGGGGATGAGCGCCTTGCGCTCGAAGTAGACCAGTGGCATGCCGTCTTGATTAACCCCGGTCGTGCGAACGTGAACGATGCCGCAATCAGGACGCGACTCCGAAGGGCGCACGCCTAGCACTTCGGTTGACGCCGAGAGCGTGTCGCCCGAATGCGCGGCGTGCGGAAACTTCAAATCCATGTACGCGAGGTGCGCGATGGCCTGCTCCGACACGTCATGCACGGTGAAGCTGAGCGCCAGGTTCAAGAGCAGCAGCGGGTGGACGACGCGGTCGCGAAAGCCGAGATCGCGGGCAAAGCGGCGGCTCGAATAGAGCGGGTTGGCATCGAGGAACGATGCCGCGAACATCGCCATCATCCCTTCATCAATCGTCACTTCCCACGGGTGCTGATAGACCTCGCCGACTTTGAAATCGTCGAGCTTGCGCCCATACTGTGGCTTGATTACACGCGGCGGCTTTTCCTCTCTGCTCATACCGTTCCTTTGCTTCAAATCAAGCGCAGCTCGCGCGCCATCACCTCATCGATGCGCGCGAGCGCGTAAGCCATCTTCAGCGTGTTGCGGTTGACGCGATCTGTGGCGCGGTCGGCCATACGGCCCTCGATCATCACGGCGCCGCGTCCTTCGGCTTCGGCTTCTAAAAATCGGCGGGCCTCTTCAATGGCGCGGCTGATCTCGTCGTCGGGAATCTGGAAAATCTCGACCGCCATCGCGGTCTGCTCAGGGATGCCCGTCCACTTGCCTGCAAAGCCGAAGTCGCGGGCGTAGAGCGCATCGCGGCGAAACTCTTCGAGGGCGGCGCGGCGCTCAGTTTCGCTCTTGTCGCGCGTCGGGTAGTTGGTCGTCATCTCGGCGATGGCCGGAATGCCGGCGGCGGCAGCGGCCTTCACAATCCGCCCGCGCACTTGATCGATGAGCGGATGGTCGTAGCGATAACTCGACCCTCGCAATCCCAGGCTCGCCCAGTAGTCGTAGGTGCCGAGCACTAGGCCGACCAGACGCTTCGAGGCGAAGGCGATTTCAAATACATTCTCTTCGGCGCGTGCCGATTCGATCAACGCTTCGATGCGGATGCGGCCTGCCGGCAGACCGTAGCGCTGCTCAAGCGCCGTGAGCGTCGCGTCAATCGAGCGCACTTCGTCGGCGTCTTCGATCTTCGGATAGATCAAGCCGTCAAGGTTCGCGCCGGCCTGCTCAACGATCAACGCGATGTCTTCGTGCGCCGGGTCCAGCTCGACGCCGCGCGGGCGGAAGAAGCGCAAGCGGCGGCCCCAGTCCAGCTCGTTGAAGGCGCGAATGATGTTGGCGCGTCCCTGTTCAAGCAGCTTAGGATTATCGCGCGGGATCGAGTCTTCGAGGTCGAGCATCACGAGGTTGGCTTGCGAGCGCGTCGCCGCGCCTTCGACGTACTTCCACACGGTCGCCGGCGTTGTCAGGTGCGCCATCTGTACGAGGTAGCGCGGCTCCAGTTCAATCAGCGGCTCGCGGTTGCGCTCGATGAGCTGCGAGTTGCGGCGGCGCGCTGC
The DNA here is from genome assembly GCA_045807765.1 of Blastocatellia bacterium. Lineage (GTDB taxonomy): Bacteria > Acidobacteriota > Blastocatellia > UBA7656 > UBA7656 > DATENM01. The sequence goes on along the minus strand of JBJMGU010000156.1, from coordinate 17,944 downwards.
TTCAGTAATATCGGTCGCTGCGGTCGCGTCGGGTTCGGCCATCGCTCTCTCCTGTTGCTCAAGCGTGATCGCGCGACTGGATTGTAGCAGAAGGGCCGCCGTCTGATCGAAGCCGTCGCGGTTGGCCGCTTGCGCCATGTTCGCTTTGCAAACGTGCGCGTACGGATGCGGTGCGCCGGTTGCCGGCCAGATAGGCGAATGTTCGCTGATTCGGCGCGACGTTGGGCCGTCGAGGTGTGGCATTCGAGTTGTACAACATGGACGGGGCAGGTGTCTCGACACTTTCAGGAGGACTGAAATGGTTTATTCATCCAAGAAGCTCGTTGCCTTAATCGCCACGGTCATGGCGGCGCTCTCGATACAAGCCTGCGGGCCGATGCCGAACAACTCGAACCAGACGCCGCAAACGACAGCGACCGGCAAGCAGGAGCCGGCTATCGAAGCCACGCCGGTCAAGCAAGGCGAGAGCAACTGGCTGGTTGCCACCGGCGACACGGTGACGCTCAACATCACGGCGCTCGGCGCTAAATCGACGCGCATCCTCTACCGCCCGGTTGATGCCGGCGATCACGTCGTTGCGTTGAAGAAGAACCCGACGGCGGCAAACAACGCCGATGGAGCATTCACGACACAGATCAAGATGTCGCCCGATTTTGGCGGCGAGGTCTGGGCCGAAGTCACTTACAGCGATGGCTCGAAGAAACAGACGAAGCCGATTCAGCTATCGTCCGCCGACAACGCGGCCATCGCCGAAGCCCTGGCCAAAGACGCGGCGCACGCCAACGAGTCGGAGCGCGAAGACAAGTTCACCGGCGGCAAGGTTCAAACCGCCGCGCTGGTCGAGAATCAACCGGACATCAAGATCACAGTTGATGTGCCGGCGTTTCGATTGACCCTCTGGCAGAACGGCAAAGAGGTGAAGACCTATGAGATCGGCGTCGGCCAGAAAGAGTTCCCGCTGGCCATCGGCATGCGCCGCGCCACGCAGATCATCTGGAATCCCGAATGGGTGCCGCCCGACAGCGACTGGGTCGAAGAGTCGCACAGCGATGTCGAGCCCGGCGAGCACATTGACGCCGACGACCCGCGCAACCCGCTCGGCAAAATCAAAGTCCCGCTCGGCGACGCGTACCTGATTCATCAGGCAAGGCGGCCCGGCGATCTCGGCCATCTGGTCTCGCATGGCTGCGTTCGCATGTTGCAAAGCGACCTTTATGATTTGACTGAAAAGATCATGGAAGCGCGCGGCTGGCCGGTATCGCGGCAGCAGATCGAGCAGACCAAGAACAACACCGACCGTCTGATCGCCAAGCTCAGCCCGCCGCTGCCGATTGATATCAACTATGACACGCAGGTAATCGAAGGCGGCGTGCTGCGCATCTACCCGGACGTTTACAGCCGCAACACCAACACGGTAGAGAACCTGCGCGCCGAGCTGCAAAGCTCCGGCGTTGACGCGGCGCGGCTCGACGACGCGACGCTCAAGCAGATGCTCGACCGTGCCAACGCCGACGCGATGTTCGCTGTTAATGTCAGTGATCTGTCCTCAGGCAATGCGCTTGCCGTCGGCAAGATGGAGCCGCTGACCAGCCAGTCGAAAGTCGCTAAGCGGCAGCCGTCGGCGGCCAGCTCGCGCCACGCCCGCCGCAAATAGCTGCGCCGTCGAGGCGATTCAGGCGACCGCCGATTGAGCCGCTGCTTGATGCCATGCAAATGGCATCAAGCAGCGGCTCAACTTTTCAACCCTGCCGATTTGATTTGTCGCCCGCGCCCGGTTAATACAGAATTGAATCTCAACGCCTATGAATCGCCACATCATTCTTCTGCTGATTTCGGTCATCATTCCTGCGCTTGCCGGATGCGCCCACCACGCCGGCAACGCGCAGCGTTACGAGTTAAAAGGCACAGTCGTCAGCGTTGACCGGCGCGGCGAAACCGTGACCATCGCGCATCAAGAGATTCCCGGTTACATGGAAGCTATGGCCATGCCGTTCAAGCCCAAAGACAACTGGGTGCTCGATCAGGCGCAGCCGGGCAATCGCATTCAGGCGACGCTGGTGGTTGACGGCTTGCGCTCGTGGCTCGAAGACGTCGTCATCACGCAAGAGACGACTGACAACACCGCGATCCCTACTGCCCCCGAGCCGCAGCCCGGTGACGCGGTGCCCGATTTCACGCTGACCAATCAAGACGGCAAACGGATCACGCGGCGCGATTTTCGCGGTCGGGCGCTGGTCGTCACCTTCATCTATACGCGTTGCCCTGTGCCGGATTACTGCCCGCTGATGACGAATTACTTTGCCGCAATCAGCCGGGCGCTCAAAGATGACGCCGCGCTCTATGACGCGACGCACCTGCTCAGCGTCACTGTTGACCCCGAATACGACACGCCGAAAGTGCTGCGCGAATACGCGGCGAAGTACATGGGCGCGACAGATTTCAGCCACTGGACGTTTGCGACCGGCAAGGCAGACGAGGTGAAGAAGGTCGCAACGTGGTTTGGCTTACAGTATTGGCCGGAGGGCGGGCAGATCGTCCATTCGCTGCGCACGGCGGTGATCGCGCCCGATGGCCGACTGGTGAAGCTCTATCGCGGCAACGACTGGCAGCCTGCCGAAATCGTCGCCGATTTGCAAGGCATTAAAGCAGCGGCGGCGAGCGGCGCAAAAGTCTATTACGGCGTTGGCGTCGTTGAATCGATCAACGGGCCGCGCACCACCGTCGAGATCAATCACGAAGACATCAAGGACTTGATGCCGGCCATGAGCATGCCGTTTGAAGTGAAAAGCCCGGCGCTGCTAGAGCAGATTGCGCCGGGCGACCGCGTCAGCTTTACCGTCGAAGAGATGCCTCACGGGCTGGTGATTATCGAGCTGCGCAAGCGCTAGTCAGGGCAGGCGCTCGCCGTTGAAGCTGCCGTTCGCCGTGTCGTAGAGCGCCGGGTTGGTGTCGCTCTGCGTGTCCCACATCACGATGACCTTGCCCTTCTTGACGAACTCGCCTTTGACCTTACCGAGCATGACCAGCGACGCACAGGGGGTGCTGCCGTCATCGGCGCAGGGCAATTCGTAGGTGATGGAAACCTGTTTGCCGACTTGCCGCCACGCGCCGCTCACCGTGCGGTTGTTGTCGTCCGTGGCCGTCAGCCGTCCGTTCAGGCTGTCGCCGCGCGGGCTGGCTTCGAGCGTGACCGTAATCGTTCGCTTGCTATTGCTCGTCGGCGATTCGGGGATGGTGATCGTCAACAGCCAGTGGCCCTCAAAGTTCTTACCACCCGCCTGTACGTTGATCCCTGCGAGCAGCAGCAAAAGCATGACCGCCGCAACGCCTCTGAGTAGCCGGTGAATTCTGCCGCGCATCAGTTGCTCCCTTCCGCCTTGCGGCTGCCCCTGAAGGAGAAGACCCATGTGTCATAGCCGGTCGGGCGCCCCTCATCCGTCTGGTCGAAAAAGACCGTCATCGTGCCTTTGACCGTGGTGTCCGACAGGAACTGGCCGCGCATGATGACCGAGCCGCACGCGCCGTCGGCGACCGGGCACCACAACTGAAAGGCGGCGCTGAAACGGTTGCCCATCACGCGCCACGAGCCGAGCGGGCGGACGTTAGCGCCAACGTCTTCACGCAAGACGACGCCGTTGCGCAGGCCGTCTTCCTGGGTAAAGACCATGTCGCGGTCAGGGAAGCCGAGCGAGTTGCCCAGGCGCGAAAAGTTTTCGCCATTGATCGGCGACGAGACCATAATCCATTCGCCTGCAAGCGTGCGCTCCGTCTGCGCGCCGGCTTGCGGTGCGGCGATGGCCAGCAGAAAAGCAGTAAAAAGAATGGCCCATTTCAACTTCATGCAATTAACCCTCTGAATCGAGATGCAGGGATTATAAGTCATCCTCGTTTTCTATGCCATGTCGCCGTTCCCGTGCTGCGATCATCGTCGCCTACACAGACACGGCGACCCGCGCCATCTGTTGCCGCGCCGCCGCGCCGTTTGTTACTATTCTTCGCTCCGAGACCAACTCCAAAAAAAGATTAAGGTTGTAACTTGCCTCGACGTAGGCACCGGATAAGTCAATCTCCATGCGAATGAATCAGAGACTGTGCAACACTCCCGGCGTGCCGCGGACGCTTCGGTCCGTTTCGCGCAAAGTTAGCCTGATTATGTTGGCGTTGCTGCTGGCGCTGGCTGCCGGCTGTAACTCGAAACCCGGCGGCAACAGCGCGCTAAAGAACGCCGCGCCTGTAACACCCGCGGTGCCCGCGACGCCTCCGCCAGCCGCGCCGCCGGCGCCGGGCGGCGAGCCGGAAACGACCAACATGGAAGTCAACAAAGCTGTGATGGTCACCGAAGACCTCGACCTCGGCAAGCCTGTGCCTTCGATCCCGCAGGGCCTGGCGCAAATCGAGCGCCGTTACAGGCCGGACGATGGTGTCGGTCGCACCTTCGCCGTGCTTGACGCCTACGGCGAACCGACGCCCGATGGCAAGCTGCACATCTCCATGCATGTCAGCAGCGAAAAGCCAGGGCTAGCCGAGCTGGTCTTAAAGCCGATGGGCCGCGTGCTATGGCGTGCGCGCATTATGCCGAGCAGCGAAGGCGGCAAGCAGAAGAACCTGACCGTCATGATCGATGACGGCACCGGCACTGGTAAGACCTTTCTGGTTGACGGCTCGAAAAACCCGCCATCGGTGCTCGATGCCGGCATCAACGGTCGCCCGCAGCTTGTCAAAGACGTCTGGCCGGATGGCGCCGAGCGCGAGGTAACCTTCGTCTATAGCGCCTGCGGCTGCCCGGTCAAAGCGATGGTGCGGCGCGTCGGTGACCGCACCGTGCGCACTAAGGATTTGCCGGTGCTGTTTCCCGACGACCCGCAAGCAGTGGTCGTGATCTCACACCTCATGCGCTGGCAATGACTTCGGTAAAGGAAATTGCAAAGACACAAAGCGCGCCAGGAACATCCCAAGCGCTGGTCTGCTCATGATGTTCTTTGTGCTTTGTGGCGAGTTGTAAGAAATGTCTCAGACCCACAAGAAAAAGAAGAAGCCGTCCGTAGCCGCGCCAGCCACCGACGTGGCGCAGCCAAAGCCAACCTCCACACGGCAAGCGCGCCGCGAGCGCGCCTTTGAAAGCAAACACCAGCAGCGCCAGGAGTGGCTGCTTCTGGGCGGCGTGCTGCTGATCACGGCATTCGCTTTTTTCAACTCGCTCGACGGCCAGTTCGTCTATGACGACCGCCTGCAAATTGTGCGCAACCCGACGATCACGCAACTCTCGAACATTCCCCGCATGTTCGTGCAGAGCGTCTGGCAGTTTCTCAACGAAGCCGACAAAGCCGCCGCCGGCCCATATTACCGCCCGCTCTTCAACATCGCGTTGATCCTCAACTACGCCTTCTTCGGCTTGCAAAGCTTTGGCTGGCATCTCTTCTCGCTGCTGATTCATCTGGGCGTTGTCTTGCTGGTCTACCGCCTGGCGCGGCAGTGGTCGCTGAGCCGCGAAACAGCCCTTGCCGCGGCTCTGTTATTCGGCTTACACCCGGCGCACAGCGAATCGGTCGCCTGGATTGCGGCGCTGCCCGACCCGCTGGCCGCCGTCTTTATCATCTCGGCGCTGCTGCTTTACGAGCGGCATTATCACGGCGAGCGCCGCAGTAACATCACGCTCGGCTTCAGCATCCTTCTGGCTTTTTGTGCAATGTTGAGCAAAGAGGTAGCCATCGCCTTCCCGGTTTTCCTCGTCGCTCGCGAGTTGCTTGATCGCGCACCGGGGGAGCCTCTGGTCAAGGCAGCCGTACAAGCCGTGCGGCGCGCGGCACCTTACTTTGCGGTGATTGTGCTGTACATCGTTTTGCGTTACCTTGTGCTTGGGTTCCTGCGCCAGGACGACGCGACCTCTGCGCAGTTTACGCAGTTGAACGTATTGCTGACGATCCCCTCGGTGCTGCTCGGTTATGCGCGGATGCTGTTTGCGCCTTACCCACTGGCCGTGGTCTATGGCAACAAGTATGTTGAATCCGCCGCCGATCCGCGCTTCTGGGGCGCGGCGTTTGCGGTCGCCGCAGCGCTCGGCGCTGCCGTGTGGCTGGTGCGCCGTTCGCTGACGGGCCGCCGGGCGCTGGCCTTCACCATTCTCTTCATTCTGCCGGTGCTCAACCTGAAAGCCTTTCGTCCGCAGGAATCGTTGCTGCACGACCGCTATCTGTATCTGCCGTCGGTCGGCTTTTGCATCCTGATTGCGATGGCGATTGACTGGCTGGCGTCGCGTTCGGCAGCGCGGCGGCGACAAATCTTTGCCGGCGCAATCGCGGTCGCGGCGCTGGCGCTGTTCGTGTTGACCTTCAATCAAAACCTGACGTGGCAGAGCGAAGCGACGATGACCGATAACGCCCTGCGAGTGACGCCGCGCTGGCCCTTCATGCACAACTACATCGGCGCTTATGCTTTCGAGCAGCAGCGCTACACGGACGCCGAGCGGGCTTACCTTGAAGCGTTGAATGACGAGCCGAACTACTATGACTCGCTCTCGAACCTCGGCGACGTTTACCGCATGCAGGGCAAGCTCGATGACGCCGAGAAGCTGTATTTGAGAGCCATCGCCGCAGGCGCGCCGTATGCCGACACGCACTATAATCTCGGCGTCGTCTACACCGCGCAGGGGCGCTTACCCGAAGCCGAGCAGGCGCTATTGAAAGCGATTGAGATTGAGCCGTCGAAGTCCGATGCGCGTTACAACCTCGGCTGGGTCTACGACAATCAGGGCAAGGCGCAACAGGCCGAGCAAGCCTACAGCGAAACGCTCGCTTATAAGCCGAGCTACCCGGAGCCGCGCATCAATCTCGGCGTGCTGCTCACCAGGCAGGGGCGCTACAAAGAAGCGCTCGATCAACTGGTCACGGCACAGCGTTACGCGCCCGACCATCCGATCATGCTTTACGCGCTCGGCGATGTGTATTACCGGCTGGGGCGCTACGACGAAGCCATCACGACGTTCAACCAGTTGACGCGCCGCGAGCCGCAACACCGCCTGGTCTTCACGGCGCTTGGCCTCTGCTTTGAAGGCAAAGGCGATAAAGCGCAGGCGCGGCAGAATTATCAGCGCGCCATCGAAGTTGCGCCCGCAGACGCCTATACCAACACGGCGCGCGAGCACCTGGCGAAGCTTTAATACCGATATAAGGAGAACCGACTATGCCGCGAATCGTGCGATGCGGACTCATTCAAGCCGCCAACGGCGAGCCTGTTGAAAGCCCGCTTGAAAAAATCAAGCAGGCCATGATCGATAAGCATGTCGCGATGATCGAAGACGCCGCGCGTCAGGGCGTGCAGATCATCTGCCTGCAAGAGCTGTTCTACGGCCCATACTTTTGTGCAGAGCAGAACCCGCACTGGTACGACCTGACTGAGCGCATCCCCGACGGCCCGACGACGCGGCTGATGCAAGAGCTGGCTCGCACACACCGCATGGCGATGGTCGTGCCGATTTATGAAGAAGAGATGACCGGCGTTTATTACAACACTGCGGCGGTCATCGATGCAGACGGCAGCTATCTGGGCAAGTACCGCAAGACGCACATCCCGCATTGTCTGCCGGGCTTCTGGGAGAAGTTCTACTTCACGCCGGGCAACCTCGGCTTCCCGACCTTCGAAACCAGGTACGCGCGCATCGGCGTCTACATCTGTTATGACCGCCACTTTCCCGAAGGCGCGCGAGCGCTGGGGCTGAACGGCGCCGAGATCGTCTTCATCCCGTCGGCGACGACGAAAGGTCATGCGGATTACTTATGGGAATTGGAGCAGCGCGCTCATGCGGTGGCCAACGGCTATTTCGTCGGCACGATCAATCGCGTCGGGCGGGAAGCGCCCTGGAACATCGGTGAGTTCTTCGGCTCGTCATACTTCTCGAATCCCGATGGGCGCATTCTGGCGAAAGGCAGCGAAGACCGCGACGAGCTGATTGTCGCCGACCTTGATCTGGACGAGATTAAAGAAGTGCGCACGCACTGGCAGTTCTATCGCGACCGCCGACCGGATATGTACGGCCAGCTCAGCAGCAACAAAGCCTGAGCGGGCCATCGCGCCTCGCTCAATAATGAAAGCGATAGCGCAACTCGACGTAGACCTGGCGCGGCTCCATGAAGTGTCTGCCGCCGAAGGTCTCGCTGTTGTCGAGCAGGAAACGATTGTCCGCGACGTTCACCGCGTGAACCGCCACCGACCAGCTTTCGCTGAACGTCTTGCCCGCCGATAGGTCAAATGTCGTGTGTCCAGGCAAATGATCCGGCCCCTCGCCATTCAGGAACCCCGAGCCGTAATGCACGCTCGCCGCCACGAAGCTGCGGCGCGGCAGCACCACGTCGCCGCCAAAGTTCAGTGTGTGGCGCTGGTCATGATCGAGAAAGAAAGTCTCGCCGCCCGGCTCAAAATCCGTCAGGCCGCCGGTCGCTGCGCCGTGCCCTTCGATGCGCTGGTGCGAGTAAGTCAGATAAGCATGGCCATGCTTGAAGGCGCTCGGCGTATGGACGGTCAATTCGACGCCGCGAATGCGCACCCGGTCAATCGTCAGCGGCACGAAAATGTTCGACTCGCCAATCGCGCTGTGATCGAAGAAATTCTTCACGTGGGTTCGGAAGTAACCGCCATCCACCAGCCAGCCTTTGAAAGGAACCGCCAGTCCGAACTGCTGTTCTTCGTCGCGCTCGCCGTGCAGCGGCAAAAACGCGAAGCCCTCGTCGGCAATAAATTCGAGCAGCGGGCCGGAGACCGTCGCCAGCGGCGGCGCTTGATAGTAGCGCCCATAAAAGCCGCGCAAGACCCAGTTCAAGCGCGGCAGCCGCACCGCCGCGCCGAGTCGTGGGCTGGCGACATTTTCTGTAAGCGCGCCCGCAAAATGCGTGAATCGCAGTCCGCCAGTCAGCGTCAGCCAGCCGGTCGGCTTGTATTGATCTTCGGCAAAGACGACTTCTTGCTGGCCCGAAGGCTTGATCCGCTCGGCCAGCGGCGGGCGCTCGCCGTCGGTCGTCTGCAAGCCGAAGAAATGATCGTCGCGCTGGTCAAAGCCATAGAAGCCGGCTTTGGCGGCGTGGCGGCGCGTCAAGGCGCTGAAGGTGAGCTGTGCGCCGGCATACTGCGAGCTGCGCCGCTCTTGCGGAATCACCGGGGTGTCTGTGCTGCCGCCGATGAAGTCGGCGCGGTTGAAGTGATAGAAGGGGGAAACCGTCAGCAGCAGCCTGGAATTGATCGTATGCACCCAGGAGAAATTCACAAATGCATCGCGCTCGCGTTCCGTGTCGCGCCGGCCTGCGGCTTGCGCCTCCGGGTCAGTCGGCACTTCATAATGATCGCCGCGCAACGCCCCGACCAGTCGCAGTTGATCGCGCTGCGTGGCGTCGTAGACCAGGGATGCGAAGCCGCCCAGTCCGTGCGCTTCGTCATGCAAGACTTCAGCGGTCGGCGTCTGTAACCCGAAGTCGCTGTGGTTGCCATTGACGCTGGCGTAATAGGCAAAGCGTTTGGTGTGGCTGCCGAAGTTGATCTGATCGTTGGTCTGGTGGTAATTGCCATAGCTCAACACCAGCTCGGCTTCGCGATGGCGCTCGAATCCTGTGCGCGGCACGATGTTGAAGATGCCATAAGTGCGGTCGCCGTATTCGGCGGAGTAGCCGCCGCGCTGGACCTCCAGATAATCGATGTCTTTAGGATCGAACTGCAAGCCGACATTGCTGGCGATGTTGGTGTTGGCGACCGGCACGCCATCGACAAGCCATGTCACTTGATGGCCGCCGCGTATATGCAACTGATCGTGCGTCGTGTAAGCGCCGGGCACGAAATTACTGATCATCGTCAGGCTGTTGCTGCGGTCGGCTCCAGGCGTGCGGGCAATCTGCTCGCGATTGACCAGTGTCGTCGGCGTAGCCGATTCGGTGGCTACCTGTTCAGGATTCGCCGTGACGTTGATCTGTTGTGAAAGCGGCGCGACTTCTAATTGAATCTCAACCGTGGGCGCGCTGCCGGAAATCACCGTGACCGGCTGCTCGATGGCGCGAAAGCCTTTGGCCTCGACGGTCAACAGGTATTCACCCGGCGGGATTGCGCGGAAGAAGAACTCGCCGCGGTCGCTGGTCTGTGCGCGCAGAGAAAAATCCGAAGTGCGCGAGCGCAGCGCCACAGACGCGCCCGCGATCAGTTGTTGCTGCGGGTCGCGCACGATGCCGCGCACGTCACCAAAGATCGATGCCCGCGTCTGCAAAGGACAGATCAGAATAAGAACGATCAAATAACAGGTCACTCTCCTGCGCATCGTCTCTCCATTATCAACCGATGATCCTGCGGCAAAGCCATTGTCAGCCGGGAGCCGTCCGCAGGCAGGGGTAATGTGACTGCACGGGCAAGGTGATAAAGCCGTGCCCTGCGGCAGCCAGCCGAGCGAACATTCGTTCACCAGGATTAGGCGACTTGGCGGATGGAGAGGAGCGGCGGCGCACGCGGCGCGGCGCTGGCGCTGGCGGTCGCTTGCGTCCGTACGGCATTCAGGAGCAAATGGCTAAACGACACCGCGGCAAGATTGATTCGATAGTCGACAGGGCGGAGCGCCTGGCGCTTTAAGAAAGTGGAAGAGGCCGATGGCGCGGCACAGCCTTCCGGGCAAGGGGCGGCGATTTCCGTGGCGGCGAGGCGCGGCCTGCCATCAGCCGTTTGCCCTTTGACATGAGCATGACGTGACTTACAGCAGCAATGACCTTTCTCGACGCAACAGGCCATCGCGCAAACGTCGGCAGACGAGCTGCCGGCAAGCGCCACAGGCGCGGCCATTGCGCCGAACAGCAGGGCCAGCGTCGCACAGAGCGCCCGCCAGCTTGCATATCGGTTTTGCCGCTTTGCCGTCATGGTTCGGTATATTATCTCAAATCCACTCGCCTCGCCATTCAGTGGCGCGCATCATTGCCGATTGGTGTTTCGCCGCGGTCGCGTTATGCTATGCGCGAATCGGCTTCAGATCAATTCGTAAGCAGAGCGGATCGCCAAATGTGGAGCAAGCGACAACTCATCAAGCTCGCGGCGCGATGGCTGTTGCTCGTCACGATGGCTTGCACCGTGACGGCGCAGACCACAGGGCGCGTGCCGGCCTTCGGTGAAACGATGGACACAGTGTATCTCAATCACTTCTTCCTGACGCTCAACGCCGAGAGTTATAAAGCGATTGAATCGTCGCCATTCCTGCGCGATGAGTTCGCGCCGTTCGAGCAGCGCACCACAGTGCGCAAGGACCTGACCTACACCGGCAGTTATTTTTATGGCGCCCATACCTACTTCGAGTTCTTTGAGGCGGGACGCGGCCTGGGCCGTATCGTAGGGGCGAGCGGCATCGCCTTCGGCGTCGAGGCCGTGGGCGCCAGCCTGCACTTGAAGCCGCGCCTCGAAAAGACGCTGGCCCTGCCGGTCGCTGTGCTTCCCATCACAAGGCGCATAGGCGACCGCGACGTAGACTGGTTCACCATGACCAACGCTGCGCAAGCCTCACCGCTGCTGCAAACCTGGGTGATGGAATACCGCGAACATTTTCTCGATGACTGGTACGGCGAGCTTCAGCCAACGACGCGCGGCATCACCCGCGCCGAGGTTCTTGAACGCTACGCCGCCAAGATCGGCGAAGACGACCATCGCCGACAGAAGCTCCTCGAAGATGTAAAAGAGATTACGCTCGCTCTGCCCGAAGCCGAACGCCGCCACCTGCTCAAGATGTGCGCAGCATTCGGCTATCGCGTTGCCGCCGGCGAGATGCGATGCGAGGGGCCGGGCATCGCCTTTACTTTTGTCGAGCCGAAAGGCGAGCCGCGCGGCATCATTGCCGTGAAGTTCTCGCTGCGTCGGGCGAAGGCGGGAGAGCAACGCTACCGCTTCGGCAAGACTGTCTTGCAATTCAACGCCGACCGCACCGCCGTCTGGACGTTTAACGATTAACCACACCCTTCAAGAGCAAACGCATCTCGCTTTCCGTCACCTCGCGCGGCGAATCGGGCGGCAATACCTGTAGCTGTTTGAGAAACTCGATGATCTCAGCCTGCTGGTCTTTGCTGAGCGCCGCGAAACGATCGCGATGCACCCGCGCTTCGCCTGCGTGATGCAGGATGGCTTCGGTGATCGTCGTCAGGTCGCCGCGATGGCCATAGGGCGCGGTGTTGCCAACGTCCCAGAGCTTGCGCGTCAAAAACTGATCGAGCGCCACGCCGTTCTGCACCAGCCGCTCGTTGCGGAAGAACGGGTCTTGATCATCACAGATGACGTGACGTTTCAAATCCGTGTAAGCGCGCACCAACGCCCCGCCCGTGTCGCTGCGTTCGAGCCGCGGCTTGGGAATGTCTTTGGTCAGATCGAATTGCACGATCTGCTGTACGTCCTGCGGGCGCAGGTTGCCCGGCGGGTTGAATGGGTTCGGCTCGCTGAACAAGCGTGTGTTCAACGGCAGCGTCGGCTTGTGACAATCGGTGCAGCCAATCTGTGCGAAGCGCGTTTCGCCGCGCTCTGCCGCCGCGCGCCGCGCCGGATCGTCTGACAGCACGCGACCGGGGATGTTCATCGCCGCCTGAAAAATCGTCGCCGCCGTGATGTCGCCAACCGTCAATTCGTCAGGCACGCCGTCTTCGTCGAAGTCGTGCGTCGTGATCGTCTGCCCGCCGCTGTCCTTCTGACCAACTCCGAAACGCTCGACCGCCTGCATGCCGTGGTGATGGTTGTAGGCGTTAACCGTGAAGACGCGAACTGAGTTGACCACGCCTTTCTGATGAAACGGCTTGATGATGAGGTCGCGGTCAACGCCTTCGACTTTCGAGGTGTCGAGCGTGCCGTCGGGCTGCGCGGTGATCTGGCCGAAGTTGACCGTTTTGGTGTCGAGCTTTTTCGTGACCGAATGCCCCGAGGCGCGGGCTTCGGCAATCGCCGCAGCACGGACGGCGAGCAGGTCGGTGGTCATCTCGCGGGCCAGCATCTCGATTGCCCCCGAGCCGTTCATGCCGAGCGTGTTGCGTTCATTGGAAAACTCTGCCGAAACCGAATCGGTCACCGGGTCGAGCGTCTGCGCCAGCACGAAGACGTTAGCGACGAAGCCGCCGGCACCGCCTACAGTTGGCTGATTGTGACAATCGGCGCACGAGGTCGAATCCGGCCCCGAGGTGCGGATAAAACCGGGATCGCGCGAGGGGTCGCGGCGTGTCGGCGTACCGGCGCCGGTCGCCGACGGGCGGCCCTGGCCATCAAGCATTTTGCAACGCGCTGCAAAGATGAATTCGCCGATGTCGAGCAGCTTCTTGAAACGGATCGAGCCGTTTTCGATGTCCGCCTGATTGACATGCTCTTCGAGAACCGGGCGCTCGCCGATCTGTGCAGCGCCGCTCTGGGCCTGGAGAGAATTGCCCTTAAGAACGAAGAAGGTGAATAGCAGGGTGAGCGTAATGGTAGACGCTTTCAGCCATTTCATAATGCGGAATCCTTCCATCTATAAAGATGAGCGGTATGGCTCGCACAAGCGTCGTCACAAAAAGTCTTAGTGGGAATTGGGTTACCGCACGCTGGCGGCGTTTCACATCATAGCAAATCAGTGGCACGAGCGCTGTAGTTTTTTCCACAACTTCGCCGCCACCTGTTGCGCCCGTTCGTACAGCGCCGCTTCCGGGTAAGCCGCCCGGCGGTCGCGAATGATGAAACGTCCGGCGACCATGACGCTCTCGATCATCGCTGAACTCATGCCGAACATGAAATGCCAGGCGAGGTTTTCAGCCGTGAGCGGCGTAGGCCGGCGATAGTCCATCACCACAAGATCAGCCGCCGCATTTTCGTCGAGCGCTCCCATCTCGACGCCGAAAGTTTGCGAGGCCAGTCGCTGATTGTTCGCCAGCACCGCCAGCCAGTCACCCGCGCCACGCGTCAGCCGCGCATCGCTGCCTTTGAAGAAAGCGAAGCGCGCTTCATCGAACATATCCGCGCCGATGCCATCCGTGCCCATCACGACGCGCTCGCCGAACTCAGCGACCGGCGCATAGCCGACTTGATTATTCATGTTCGAGCGCGGATTGTGCGCAAACCACGCGCCGGCATCGCGGGCAATGCGGATGTCGCGTTTGCTCAGGTGTACGCCATGCGCCAGAATCGTTTGATCGTTCAAGGCATCGAAACGAGCCAGCCGCTCGACCACGCCCATGCCATAGTTTGCCCGCGCGTGCTCGACGTCATAGCCATCTTCTGCGACGTGGATGTGCAATCCCGCGCCGGTTTCTCGCATCATCTCGGCGCAGGCGGCGAGCGCTTCGTCAGACAGCGTGAAGGAAGCGTGCGCGCCGATCAGGGCGCGAAACTGACGGTCAGAGCTGATCGCCGCCGATGCTTGCTCCGGCGCGTTCGTCCAGCGTGCGAAGTCGCGTGTCTCGTTGATACCGGCCATGCGCTTGCGGGTGCCGCCGCGGTCGGTGATCTCGTAACAGAGCGCGCCGCGCAGGCCGATGGCGGCCATAGCTTCCTGCACGATGCTGAGCGAGCCTTTGATGTGTGAAGGCGAAGCGTGATGATCGAATAGACAGGTCGTGCCGGCGCGCGCCGCGTCCATTGCGCTGGCGACGGCGCTCCAGTAGATCGTCTCTTCATCAAGCGCGCGGTCCAGCCGCCACCAGACCAGCTCAAGAATCTCGCGAAAGTTTGCAGGCACACGCGGCGGCGCGGGCATCCCGCGCGCCAGCGCCGAATACAGGTGAGTGTGGGCGCAGACCATGCCGGGAAGCAAAAGCTTGCCGCTCAGGTCAATCACTTCATCATTGGCAGCAGCGCGCAGCCGGGCACCGCGTTTAACGATGCGGCCATCCTGTATGCGCAGGTCGGCGCGCTCGACTGTGGCCGGCGCCAGTCTTACCAGGGTTGCGGATTTCAGCAGGTAACTGTTTGGCGGATGTTGGCTCATATTGGAATGATCATTTAGCCGCGCGCAAACAACTCGGTGAACTCGTCTAAATCGGGACGCACGCGCAGCGGCTCGCTGCCGGCGCGGCGCGCTGATTCAATGTCTTTCAAGCCGTTGCCGGTAATCACCAGCAGCACGCGCTCGTCGGCGGCCACGCCGCCTCTATCACAGAGATGCACCAATCCTGCGAAACTGGCTGCGGCAGCCGGTTCTGCGAACACGCCGGTGGCGTGCGCTAGCCGTGCGATGGCGGCCAGTATCTCGTCGTCTGTAACTTTGACCCCGCAGCCGCCCGACTCGCGAATCGCCTGCACCGCGGCGCGCCCGTCGCGCGGCTGGCCGACGTTGATGCTCTCGGCAATGGTATGCGCTGCGCCGTTGCGTATGACCCCATCTGAATTTGCGGCGTCAACGATGGCCGACGCCGACGCCGACTGCACGCCGATCAGTTGCGGCAGTCGGTCAATGAAGCCGAGGCGGTGAAAATCATTGAAGCCTTTCCACAGCCCGCTGATGATGTTGCCATCGCCGACGCTGACCAGAACTTTGTCGGGCACCTGCCAGTTGAGCTGTTCGCAGATTTCAAGCGCCGCCGTCTTCTTGCCTTCGCGCGTGTAGGGGTTGAAGCCTGTGCTGCGCTGATACCAGTTGAAGCGGGCGGCGGCGGCAAGGCAGAGGTCGTACGCTTCGTCATACGTGCCTTCGACCAGCACCACTTTGGCGCCATAGATGACGAGCTGCGCGACCTTGGCCGCAGGCGCAGAGGCCGGTACGAAGATAACCGAGCGCACGCCGAGGCTGGCGCACATGCCTGCAAGCGCGCTGCCGGCGTTGCCCGACGAGGCGGTGGTGATGATGGTGGCTCGCGCTTCGGTGGCTTTGACGACGGCGAGCGCGCTTGGCCGGTCTTTGAAGGAAGCGGTCGGGTTGCGCCCGTCGTCTTTGATGAAGAGCTGTTTGATCGAGAGCTCGGCGGCGAGCGGCGGGTAATTGTAGAGCGGTGTCCAGCCGATGGCGAGCGGTGGCACGGGTGACGAATCGGCTACGGCCAGGAGCGGGCGATAGCGCCACATCGAGAAGTCGCGATTTGCCGCCAACCGCGCTTTCGTCAGTTGCGCGCCGACCTCGTCATAATCATAAAGCACGTCGAGATTGCCGCCGCACGCCGGGCAGACATATTCGACTTCGTCGCGGCGGAACTCGCGCGCGCATTCGAAGCACTTGAAGCCGATCACCTTTTCCATTCTGACTGCTGGCTTCTGACTCCTGACTTCTCAGTCAATGATTTCCCACGTGCTTTGATACCTGTCCAATTGCTCGCGTGTGTACTCGTCCATCGGGTGGTCGCGCACGGGCGATTCGACATGCTTGGGCGAGCCGCATAGCTCGGTCGAGAAGTAACGCTGGCCTGTGTCACAGATCATGGTGACGATGCGCCGCATCTTCGGGTGCTGCTTGGCCACTTTGATTGCCGCGACGACATTCGCGCCCGACGAAATGCCACAGAAGATGCCTTCTTCTCGCGCCAGCCGCCGCGCCATGGTGATTGCTTCTTCAGAAGTGATCGTGACGATGCCGCTCAGCAGACTGAGATCGAGGTCGCGCGGCACGAAGCCGTCACCGATGCCTTCGATCTTGTGCTCGCCCCACTCGCGCCTTGAGAGCAGCGGGCACTCGGCAGGCTCGCCGGCATAGAGCTTCACGCGTTTGTTCTGCTCGCGCAGGTAGCGGCCAATGCCTGTGAGCTGGCCGCCGGTGCCTTGCGTCGCGACATAGGCGTTGATCTTGCCGCGCGTCTGTTCCCAGATTTCCGGGCCGGTCGTCTTGTAATGCGCCTTGATGTTGTCGGGGTTGTCGAACTGCGACGGCACCCAGTACTTTGCAGGCTCTCGCTGGCGTATCTCTTCAAGCCGTTGCAAGGCGAGATCAACGTCAGACTCGCCTCCCGACGTATAGACCATCTCGGTGCCGTAAGCCACATCCATCTTCTTGCGCTCTTCGCTCATGCCTTCGGGCATGACGATGATGCACGGGTAGCCCTTGACTGCGGCGACAAACGAGCAGGCAATGCCGGCGTTGCCGGTCGAGCATTCCAGTATCGTCATGCCTTTTTTCAGGTCGCCGCGGCGCTCGGCCTTTTCGATCATGTTCAGGTAGATGCGATCCTTGAGCGATCCCGAGGGGCTGAAGTATTCGAGCTTGACGCAGATTTCCGGCTCAACCTCGGCGGTGATGCGGTTCAGGCGCACCATCGGCGTATAGCCGATGCGGTCGAGAATCGATTTGGCAGTTTTGCGATTGCGGTCCCATTTGAGCATAAGCCGTCCGCTTGCGGGTTCCTTTCTCTGTCGGTCGCGCTGCTTGCTTCAGGAGCTGCTTTCGGCGCTACTCTAGCAGAGTAGCTAGGCAAGGGGAAGGTATTACGTCGATCCCTCCGTAAACCACTTGTGTTGCTAAGTTTATCACCACAGCTTTTTAGTCTGCCAGTTTATTATCCCAGAGGTTTCGGCCACATTAAGTGCGCTCAGAAGCTTTGCCTCTACGATTCTGGTCGCATCTTTCGTGATTGCTTTTTACACACGCACATCGCCGTCGGTAGTCGTTCTTTTGCGTGTGGCGCGAGTGTTTTGGGGCCAGCTTGATATCCTTTGTAATTTTATCAAGGATGCTGCCGCCTGAATGCCTAAGAATGTGCCAGCCATATTGACACGCCTTTCGTTTGAATCCCACTGTATCCATTGCAGCGCCAGCGATTCACCAATTCGCAGGCTTAGTATCTCGCCTTGCAGAATCTCAGTCAGAAATGGACGATGCCGGTCAAAAACTGGCGAGCGGGATTAAATCAGTTTGCGATTCTCTTTGAAGGGGATTGCGGCTTGTTTAGCCCCGGTCATTTAGACAAGCGACTGGACACTCCCAACTTAGTTGATGCCTAAGCAATCTTATGGTTTCTTATTCCTCATCTTCAGACTCCGATTGTTCTTCTTGAGCCAGTTCTTCTACAGATACTCC
>JBJMGU010000155.1:0-33741 GCA_045807765.1 Blastocatellia bacterium | reverse complement strand
TCTGTTCTGTCCTTTCGCCTTGGCCAATCGGGCATACCACTTAAGGCTTCCTCGATCCTCTGCCTTCTCTAATTTCGCAATCTGCTCCGCCGTTTGCTCCTGGCTTCGCAAGTAAACCCTGGCGCTCCCTATGGCGAAAACGACTAAACTAACCAGAAAAAACACAGCTACTTTAACTCTCATTTCTTAACTCCCAAAAGCGTGAAGGTTCCCGAATTAGATTTCACAAAATTCCTCCTTGAAGGAAATATGCGGCATACCCCATCGGCAGGTTGAAGAAAGCTGGAACAATCCGTTTATAGCACCATAAAAAATTCGAATCAACAAATTTCAACGTAACGAGAAATAGCTTTCTGTTAGATAACACTTACGGTGGGCGTGAAGGCTCCCGGCCCTTTGATCGCCGCAGGTCGGTTGGCAACCGGCGGCAGATCGGAGCCGTTTGCAGAAGACGGCTTCGCCTGAAGATCATCCGCTGATGTTCAATGAGGCGCGGCGCTGGACTCAATGGCGTTGAACAGGAAAGGCAGCGTTGCGATGCTCTGGCCGCGATACTGCGGGCGGAAGCCGAACATCACGATGTGACCGCGGCCTCGTTTGACTTCCACGATGGCTCCCTTCCCGGCGATCTTTTCTGCTCCAAGTAGCCAGCCCGACAGCAGCACCTCTTTGGCTTCGCCGTAGCGCGCAACGACACGCGCCTCGCTCCCTGTGGTTTCAAAAGCCGGGCCGAGTTCAAACCATGCAATGCTTTCATCTGTCGTGCCTTCGAGCGCTGGCGCATTGCGCGTCAGCGGATCGCCGGCGTCAAACTTGATCTTGAGGATCGAGCCGGGACAGTAGAAGTCTTTCGCCGCGACGCCTTGCAGGACGTTCTTCACCGGCACTTTCAGATACTCAATGGCAAACTGCGAGGCTTCGTTGAAGGTGATGAGCGTGCCGCCTTCTTCGACGAACTTCTTCAACGCCTCGACGCCCGCCGGCGTGATGCCGCCCGCGACTTCTGCCGGGTAACGGTCACGCGACAGGCCGTTAACAATAGAGCCCGCACCCTGCGCCGGCAGAATGATGCAATCATACTTCGCCCGCAGATTCCCGGCGCGCACTTCGGCGTCGAGCAACGACTGATAGTTGAGTTTGAACCAGTTGATCTTGTTCTTGAATTGATCGAATATCCAGCGCGTCCAGCCTTCATCCATCGAAGCCGCATAACTTTTGTAGAGTCCGACACGCGGCTCCGCCCCTCGCCTTGCGGCGGGAGCGGCATCACTTATAAAAGTGGGGGGCTTGGGCAACTTGAATGCAGTGTATATCTGAATGACATTGACGCCCATCAACAAAGGCAGCGTGTGCGCGGTCACATCATAGGGCCGGCGCGGCGGGCCGCCGGGGTATTCGCGCAGGTCGGGATAATGTTGCCGCTCAAGCAAGGTCTTGGCGAATGCCCCATAAGGCTGCTGCATCAGAATGATCTTTGTGCCCGCCGGGTATTGCTTGCCGTCGACTTCAAACGGCTCGCCCGCTTCGGTTATCTCAACATCGCCGCGATGCAAAATTGATAAGAGCCGCTGGTATCCTTCCTCGCGCCAGAGATTCGTTGACGAAACCGGCGGGATCAAGAAGGCGAACGGCGCGCCCCGCGGGCGTTCGCCAACGGCCTCTTTGCCGACGCGATAAAAATCCGTGAGCCAGCGCTCGCGGTAGCGCGCCGCGTTGCGCATCAACGCGAACGCGCCCGACTGCATGTAATCAACAATATTCGCAATCTTCCATTCGCCGCCCGGCCAGACCAGTGGGAAGTTCCAGCTCCGCACCTTCGGGTCTACACCGATCTGCGGGGACAACTTATCAAACGAGATCGTTGTCGGCGAGGCGATGCGGCACGACGCCGTTTCGCTGAGGATGCGGATGCCGCCGTGGTAATGCTGATAAGCGCGCGCCGGCGTCCATGCGTCGTAGACGCCGTTGATGACGACGCCGGCTTTGCCTTCAGCCGTCACCTCCCAGGCCATAGCGCTGCCCATGAAATTCACGCCCGCCTGGATCAACGGCGGCACGTTCGGCTCCCACGGCTCGGTGTATGGCGGCAGGAAGAAACGCGAGCCGGTTTCGCCCTGCTGGTGAATGTCGTGGATGATCTGTGGCCGCCAGACGTTTTGAATCTTGTCTACGGTCATCTGCGTCTCGACCTGCGTGAAGGCGTACCAGTCACGGTTGTTGTCGTGGCCGGTGTAATGATGATAAAGCTCCGGCGGGCCTGTGCCTTCGGCGGGCGTGCCGAGCGTCTTGTCATACCAGTTCTTGACGATGTCAACGCCATCGGGATTCAGCGATGGCACCAGCAAGACAACACACCTGTCGAGTATCTCGCGCGTCTCAGGCGAATCGTCGCTCGTCAATTTGTAGGCGATATTCATTGACACGAGCGGCCCGCCAACCTCTGTCGAATGGATGCCGCAGGTGATCAGCACGACGGTGCGGCCTTCGCGGATCAAGGCGTCAGCTTTGGCGTCATCGCTGCCGATTAAGCGCGGGTCGGCAAGCTGCCGCTGAATGGCCTTGAGGCGGTCGAGCTTGGCCAGATTCGCCGGTGAAGAGATGACAGCGACGACGAACGGGCGACCCAGCGTCGTCTTGCCGAGGTCTTCCAGCCGCAAACGATTGCTCGACTGCGCCAGCCGCTTGAAGTAGCTGACGATCTGCGACCAGGAAGCCAGCTTGCGGTCGTCACCGGGCGTAAAGCCGATGACCTCGCGCGGCGACGGAACAGGCGCGGCAGCGCGGGCCGGTTTAGGGCGCGCGGCTCTGCCGGTTTGCGCCGGCGCGCCGCTCGAATAGAGCGTAAGAAAGGCTACGAACAGGATCAGCCCGGTGAGGGGCGAAGGCCGCAAGGGATATCGCATGGCTGTCTCCGGTTAAAAAGGTATGGCCGATCCACAGCAGCGAATCGGCCTTGAATCATTAAAGCGGTTTTCAATTGGAAACGGCTCTGGTTCCACTGGTGAATGGCTAATCGCTCTGCCGGACGATGATCATGCCCCCGCCGACGGCCCAGACGTGCTGCGCATCCGCCGCCGCGATACGCGATACCGGCGGATCAAATTCCAGGTCTTTCTTCTCGCTCAGCCAGGTTCTGTTGCCATCCAACGTGTGATAGATGTAAGAGCCTCTGTCAGTCAGTATCCAGCCTTCATTCACGTTGATAAAGAACAGGTCGTGAGCGCCGGAATCGGCAACGATGCGTTGTTTGGTCCACACCGCGCCGCCGTTTGTGGTGCCGATTATGCGACCGGTCTCTTCTTCTTCGCGCGCCCGCGCCGCCGCATAGCCGTGCTCGGCGTCTACGAAACAGATGCCATTCACGTCATACATTTTCGCGCCTTCAGAGCCGGGCATCGTAAAGGCATCGCCGGTTTCCAGCTCGCTCCGTTGTTTGTCCCAGGTCAGGCCGCCATTGGTCGTGTGATAGATCGCGCCTTTCGAGCCTGACGCCCAGCCGGTCGTCTTGTCGAGGAATTGAATATCATAAATCGAAACCGGCAGTCGCACCTGTGCATGCCATGTCTTGCCGCCGTCGGTGGTCATCAGCAGGTCGCTTGGGCCACCGGGATCGCTCTCTTCGTCATCCGCTTCGACCGAAGTCGCGCCGCCCATCCATCCTGTATCGTCGTCAGCCATGAAAATAGAGGTCGGCACTTGCTTCATGTCTGCGAGCCGCGTAAACGCCCACGTCTTGCCGCCATCTCCAGTCTTGAACATGATGGCGTTGTTGCCTTGCGCCCGGCCAACCACGTAACCGGTATCGGCATTGGCAAACGCCATGCTGTTGATGCGAATGTCGGCGAGGCCCGCTTGCTCAAGAACCGTTTCTGTCCAGGTCTGCCCGCCGTCGGTGGTTTTGACGATCACGCCGACGCGGTCCTCGCGATTCTTCGGGTTCCGCATGTCGCCGCCGACGTAAACCAGGCTCGGCGAGATCACTGCAATCGAGCTGTAATAGAAACTCTCTGAGAGATCATTGCCGGAAAGCCCTTGCGACATCGGCGACCGATATTGCATCACCCAGCGGGCCAGTTTCGTTGGAGTGTTGCTGTTCTTATTGCTGTTCCCCTTAAACCATTTGCAACTGCCGGTGACGAGTGCGACACATAAGACGCAAGTAAACAGAATGAGCTGCAAGTTTCTGTGCATCAATTACCCCTCAGAAATGACTGATGAAATGAAGCGAGAGTTTAGCAGAGCAAGCAACTAAAGTGAAATAGTGATGGCCAGCTCAGTCGCCGGGCCGTTGGCGCGATTTCCGGCAAAGTCTTCGGCAAAGATGCGGATCAAGTAATCGCCCGGCGCGAGCTTTGACGTGCGCAGCAAGCCGGGCTGCGCCACGCCGTCGCGGACATGGTTAGTGACGATATATTTGAACCGCGTCGGCGTGCCGTAGGCGCTGACGCCGCTGCCTGTGGCATAGGCCAGGGTGACATCCTGATCGTCGGGCGGCAAGCGATTGAACTCGATGTTGACGAGCGGCTGCTCGAACCCCGCGACCGGCGAGCCGTCGGACTTCAAGAGCTGATAGCCGACCCGATAGAGGCCGAGCTTGCGGCTGGCGATATTGCCGTCTACGCGGTCATAGGCGGCGACTCGTATCTCCACGTCGCCGCTGACGACCAGCCGCCCGCCGCGCTTTTCTTTGAAGACCGCTTCGGGTTGATTGGCCGCGGCACCTGCTTTGACAACTTCGATGCCGTTCGGCTCGATCAGCGGTGCAACCGTGTCCTTGAAACCGACGAAGGGCAACTGTATGGGGTTGGCGATGGCGTTCCAGGGGCCGAGATTGAGATGCACATGGTAAAGCTGGTTGAGGGTGCCGAGAAAATCGCCGACGCGGAATCGCGCGCCGCGCCGCACACGGACGCCGACGAGCTTGCCCGATAAGTCGAGCCGCGGCTTGAACTTTTCGGGGGCTTGTAATTGCCCAGCGGCATCGCGGCCTACGCGAATGTGGATGTACGAGAAAGCGCCGACGTGCAGCCCTTCGCCCGTCTGTTGAAATCCCCAGCTCGGCAGCAGATCGGCGACCTTTTCATCATAAATCGACAGGCACGGCTCGCCCATCACGCCGCGCACATCGAGCCCCGCATGGAGGTGATCGAGCGCCGTGCCGTTGAAGTTGCCGCGCGCTTCGCCGACAACGCCGGTGACTTCGTGCCATTGATTCTGCGGTGCGACCGGCCACGGCATCGGCTGTGTAATGTTCAACACTGAACGGTCGAGCCGGGGAATGATGGCGTCGGCATTGGTGTTCAACGGCTCGTTCGCCGGTTGAATGAACGGCTCAGGAGCGGCGTCGCCTTTGCTCTGTGCGCCCGGCGGCGCAACCAGATCAACTTTTCTGACGAAATAATTCTGCGAATCAGCGACAAAGAGATTCCCTTGATGGTCAAGCGCGATGCCTGATGGCCGATTGAAACGGGCAAGTTCACCCGTGCCATCGGCAGAGCCGTCCGCGCTGCCGGCAATAAAGTTGAACGAATCATCCGGGTTCACCTGCCCGACACCGCCGCTTTGAGCTGTCGTAAAGTAGACAAAATTGTCATGCGTGGTAATTAAACCGACAGGCCGCATTCTCCGCGGGAAGGCCGTGCTGAGTTCTGCCGCCTGGGCAAGAAGGTGAACGACCTCGCCGTCGGGCCTGATCTTGTGTATCTCTCCATTGCCTGTATCTGCGATGAAAATATTGCCGAGCGCATCCACCGCAACGCCGCAAGGCGTGTCGAGTTTTAGCGCCGCTGCGCCGACGCTCGCCGCATCAGGTGAGCCGACAACGGTCGAAACGTTGCCATCGGCAGTGATCTTGCGGATGCGGTCGTTGTAGGTGTCGGCGACAAACACATTACCCTGCCGATCAACGGCAACGCCGATGGGGCCGTCGAATTGCGCTTCGCTGGCCGCACCATCCTTGAAGCCTTGCGCGCCGCTGCCGGCAATCGTCGTGACCGTCTGGTAATCTGCCGACAGTTTTCTAATCCGATTATTCGAGGTGTCGGCGATGATGAGATTGCCCGCCGCGTCAAAGGCAATCGCCGAAGGCGTGTTGAACTGCGCTTCCAGAGCCGGGCCATCGGCGTAGCCTTCGCCCACGCCGGCAATCGTTTTCACTTCGCCCTGCGGCGTGATCAAGCGTATACGATTCGTCGCGCCATCGCTCACCAGCACATTGCCGCGCCGGTCAACCGCGATGCCAAACGGGTCGGCAAAACTCGCCGCCGCGCGCGGGCCATCGGTGCTGCCGGGCGCGCCTGTGCCTGCAAAGGTTGTGACTCGGCCCCTGGTGTTGGGATTCGTCGGCCTGGGTTTTGTGGCGTAGCGATAAATGAAGAAAGCCGCGACGCTCAACAGCACGAAGATAACGAAGACTAGAAAAACTTTGCGCATTCAGGACAGTGAGGCGGTTAGCGTGTATCAATCATTGAAGTCGCCGCAGACCGCGTGATCTCTCTAGCGCGTGCCTGCGGCGATTCCCTGTTCTCTGCGACCAAAAAGTTAGAGGCGGCTGATGGCGTCGAAGTAGCGAATGAACATCTTTATGCCGCCAGAAGCCATGCCCCAGTCGAAATTTTCGTTCTTGGCGTGATAGCCGTGCTCGGGCAGCGACAGGCCGAGGAAGACAATCGGCGCTTTCAAATACTGCTCCATCGTCACGACCGCGCCGATTGAGCCGCCCTCGCGCGTGAAGGCCGGCTTCTGCCCGAAGGCGTACTTCATGGCTTCGGTCGCCGCCTCGGCGTAAGGCCCTTCAAACTCACCGATGTACGGCCCCAGCGCGCCATGCGCTTCGAGCTTAACGTCCGGGTTCTTCTGGCGCACGAAATCGCGGATCAGCTTGAAGATCTGCTTCGGCTGCTGGTCGGGCACCAGCCGTGTGCTGACTTTGGCTTCGGCGCGATAAGGCACAATCGTCTTGACGCCCGGCCCCTGGTAACCGCCGGCGATGCCGTGAACTTCAAAGGTCGGCTCGGCCATGATCGCCTTCAAGATGCGACCGGGATCATCAAAGCGCAGGTCTTTCAGCTCGTGCGCTGACTTGAATTTCTTTGTCGTAAAGCCGGAATCCAGAAAGCTCTGCACTTCTTTGCGAGAGGCCCGGCGCACGTCATCATAAAAACCTTTGATCTTCACGCGCCCGGTGTCGGCGTCATAACATTCGGCAATAAGCTTGCATAATTCGCCGATGGGATTGCGCGCAGGACCGCCGGTCAGCCCCGAATGGACATCCTTCTCGCCGGTCTGCAAGGTCATCGTCATCGCCATCATACCGCGCAAGCCGTAAGGGATGGCCGGGCGCTTGCGGGAGATCCAGATGGTGTCGCTGACCAGAATCGAATCGGTCTTCAGGCGCGCAAGATTGTTTTTGACGAAATGCTCGAAGTTCGGCGAGCCGATCTCTTCTTCAAGCTCCCAGATGAAATTGATGTTGAGCGGCACGCCGCTTTCGGCTGCATAGCGCGCGGCGGTCATTGCTGAAAGTGCCGGCCCCTTGTCATCAGTCGTGCCGCGTCCTTCGTAACGGTCGCCGTCTTTGAAGAAGGTAAACGGCGCCTTGTGCCACTCTTCGGGATTGGCGGGCTGCACATCTATGTGGTTATAGACGGTCACGGTCGGATTGCCGGCGCCGGTCTCCAGCCGCCCAAAGACCACAGGGTTGCCCGGTGTTTCAATCACCTCGGCGCGGGCGCCGATCTTTTCTAAGTATTGGCGCGCCAGCTCGGCGCCGCGGCGGATGTCGGGCCGGCGCTCAGGGTCCATGCTGATGGTCGGAATCTCGACCAGCTCTGCAAGCTTGCTCTCAAAATCATTGCGGGTGTCTTTAATGAAGGTATCGAGGGCGGTGTTGGTCGTCGCTTTAGCGGCCATTTGTCTGTCGGTCTCCTTTGGTTCAGAGATGCGCTGCGCGGTCATTATGAGGAGCGCCTTCAAGCAGTGTCAAGCAAGGCGACTCGCCACGAATCTCTGTTTAGCCTTCGTCAATCTTCTTTAATTCGGCGGTCTGTTGATGCTCGCCGGGCAGCTCACAAGGTTGGCAGTCGAATAAGGTGGCGCGCAAGGTTTCGTAGGCGAGCTGTGCGGCTTCGCGCTCGGCTTCCGGCCCGAACAGCGCCTGTTCGCGCAGGGTTTCCAGCTTTTCAAGGTCGGTTTTTGCCTGTTCATTCATGTTGTTTGGTTCTCCGCTCCGCGTCCGCTCGGATTATATCATCTTGCCTGCCTTCCTGCCGCCGAGCAGCAACAAGACTGTCCCAACGACACACTCAGTCTGTCGCTGTGAGCCGGTCTGGCAGCATTTGGACGCCCTGACTACAGGGAACGTCCTTTGCTGTGAATCTAGTCGTCGAAGGGACAAGCCTCCACGAGAATGCTTTCCAAATCTGGGCGGAGCCGCCGTTGTGAGACAGAAGCTGCTCATAGTCGAAGATGATGCGACCGTGCGCGAGATGCTCGCGCTCATCCTTAATGAGGCGGGGTTTTTCGTAGTCACGGCGGGGGATGGCAGAGCGGGCCTGGATTGCGCCTGGTGTGAGCGGCCCGACCTGATTCTTACAGACCTCGAAATGCCCGTCATGAATGGAATACAGATGATCCTGCGCCTGCGACAGGAATCTGATTTACAGAATATCCCTGTGCTGGTGCTGTCATCCGTTCCCGCGGCGATATTAGCGGAAGCGGTTAGCGCCGGCGCTCGCGAGGCGCTGCAAAAACCCGTACAGGTTGGGATGCTTATCGCATTGATCCGGCAAATCCTCGGACGAGCGGCGGCGGATTGATGGCCGCGCCGTCACGCGTCATCCCCGACATACTCAGAGATCGCCCGCAGCAAGCTGTCAACGGCGACCGGCTTGACCAGATAGCCCTGCGCGCCTGCGCTGAGCGCAGATGCGGTGGCGTCGGCATCCTTTTCGCCGGTGTAGAATAGGATGGCTGTCCGCTGGTCAAAGGCGCGTATCTGCCGGCATAGATCGAGGCCGGTGCCATCTGCAAAGCTCCAGTCGAGCAGGATCATCTCGAAGCCGCCCAGCCGGGCTTTGCTCAGTCCCTCGCTAACACACAAAGCGTATTGCACGTCATAGCCCGCCTCGCCGAGCAGGACGGTAAGCATCTCGCAAGTATCTCGACTATCATCCACACACAGAATGTGGCCTTTGATTTTGTCACCCATGATAAAACAGCGGCTCTGCCATCCGCCTGTGGCGACGCGGGAAGAGTGACGCGGCGACGCGGGGACACGGGGAAAGAAAAGTCAGCGGTCAGTCTGGGTGTCTTTCCCTCGCCGCGTCGCCGCGTCGCCGTGTCGCCGTGTCGTTTTCTTCCCTCGCCGCGTCTCCGTGTCTCCGTGTCTCCGCGTCACTTTGCCTTCTGCCTCCCCAAAGGGGGGTCACGGCGCGAGGATGGCGACGACGTTGCGTTGTGGCTCGCCGCCGGTGACGCGCGCTTCATTCTCCGAAACATAGACATCGATTTCGCTGCGCACGCCGAAGCGGCCTTCGAGATAGATGCCCGGCTCAATTGAAAAACAGGTGCGCGGGATCAAGACGCGCGAGTCCTGGGTTTCGAGATTATCAATGTTGGCGCCATTGCCATGCACTTCGGTGTGAATGTTATGGCCGGTACGGTGGATGAAGTAATCACCATAACCGCCCTTCTGAATGACCTCGCGGCAGGCGTCGTCCACCTGCCAACCGTAGACCGTGCGCCCCTCGCTGAAGGCGGCCTTGACGTATTCGGTCGCGGCGTCGCGAGCGTCGCGCACCAGGTTGAAAACCTCTGTAACGTCCGCCGGCACCTGTTCGCCGACAAACGAGTTCCAGGTGATGTCGGCATAGACGGCATTCGGTCGGTCGAGCTTGGCCCAGAGATCGATCAGCACGAAATCGCCTTTGTTGATCGGCGAGTGCTGCTCATGCGTCGGCTCGTAATGCGGCATGGCGGCGTTGCCGTTGACGGCGACGATGGGCGGGTCTTTCGAAACCATTCCACGTGATGCGAAGCGTTCAAGGATGAACTGCTGGATTTCATACTCATTGGTCGGGATGCCTTCATTGATCCGCCTGCCGATCTCCGCGAAGGCTTCCTTGACCGAAGCGTAGAGACCGCGCGCCGCCTCTTCGTGCATCGCCAGTTGCTCGTCGTTCCAGGCCGACTCGAAAACCTGCACCAGGTCAGCCGACGAAACGATTTCGACGCCAAACGAGCGGATCAGCTCGATGGTGCCGCCGTCGACGCGCGACAGGTAAGGGATGGTGTTGTTCGGCGAATACTGCATGGCGACGCGGGGCGGGCGCTGGTCGTTGAGCGCCAGCAACGAGCTTTTCAAGGACTCGTGCAGTTGTTGCCACGGCAGGTAGATGAGCTGGCGTCCGGGCAGACGATCCAGCACATGGCGTTCGATTGAATGGTTGAGCTTAACCGGCTCGCCCGATTGCGGCACCAGGTAGAACCAGCGGCGCGTCGCCATGTGGCCTTCGCCGCCGAGGCCGAGGATATTGGCGGCGATGGGGTCGCTGTCGCGGAAGCTATAGAACAGCCAGCCGTCGAGGTCGGCGTCTTTCAGCGCTTGTTGAATTCGTTCGATCAAGATTCCCTCCACAGAAATAAATTCTGACTGATAGTTGACCCGCTAGATTATCACAACTGCGGCGCGCGACAGCAACGCGCCTTGCCATTCTGAGGATTAGCAGGCGCGCCGGCTTTGTCCGACAGCAGGCAGAAAAATCAATCGGCAGCGCCGGCACTCGTCCGGCTGGCGCTTGCAAGCATCTCGTTACCGGCAACCAGCCGAGCACCGTGAGCCTGCATTTCGTCCAGCGCCTTTGCGCCATCATCCGGCTGGACGTTGACGGCGCGCACGGCGTCGGTCACTACATAGGTTTCATAACCGAGCCGTAAAGCGTCGAGCGTCGTAGCCCGCACGCAATAATCGGTCGCCAGCCCGGCCACATAAACGCGACTGACGCCGCGCGACTTCAAGTATTCATCGAGCGAGCGCCCCTCGTCGTCAACGCCTTCAAACTCGGAATAGGCATCGCGGTCGGGCGTCGAGGCTTTGCGGAACGTATGCGCGATGTGCTGATGGTCAAGCGCCGGGTGCAGCTCAGCGCCAAAGGTCTGCTGCACGCAGTGTGGCGGCCACGGCCCCCCTTGCTCGCGAAACGAAACGTGATTCGCCGGGTGCCAGTCGAGCGTCGAGACGACGAGCGCGAAGTGCGGCATCAAACGATTGACGACCGCCACTACCTTGTCGCCTTCGGCAACGGCGAGAGCGCCGCCGGGGCAAAAATCATTCTGGATATCGACAAGAATCAACGCGGCATCTTCGAATGGGTTTGCCATCTTGCGTTCCTCTGACTTCTATTTTAGCCGGGCTCCGAAGGCGAATCTACCGATAATCGCTGCTCGTGCGCCGCCCGCAATACGTCCTGCTCTTGCTGAAGCCGGGCGCTGACTTTGACCTGATAACGGGCCGTCGCTTCGGGCGGCAGCAACGCTTCCGGCAAGCGCGCAAGCTCGCGAGCGGTGCGAGCTTGCGCCTCGTCGAGTCGCCGTTTGCGTGTCACTCGCCGCTGGCCGGTTGGCGCATTGTCGTCTATCTCACAATCGGCGAAGCGTTCATCGAGACAGCGACCAGCGCTCAGGACGGGCTCAAGCAAGGGCTGCCACGCCGGGCCGGGTGCCGGCTCATTGGCAGCGGCAATGATGTCTCGGCTGTAACGGCCCGCGACGGCTTCGCGCCAGACCTGTTTCTCGCCGGGATAGGTCGCCTTGTCCTTGCTCAGCTTGATGCGCCCGCGGATTTGGCCATCCTGCTCAAGCCCCACGAGCTTATAGACCGCCGACAATGCCGGCGCATCGAAAGAGGTTGCCAGCTCTGTGCCGACGCCGAATGAGTCAATGCGCGCGCCATTCGCCAGCAACTCGGTGATGCGATATTCGTTCAGGTCGCTGCTCGCAAAAATCTTGGTCTGCTGCATCCCTGCGCGATCAAGGATATTGCGCACACGGATGCTCAGCTCACCAATGTCGCCGCTGTCGAGCCGTACCGCGGCGATCTGCGGCCCGTAGGCGCGCGCCAGTCTTTCGACGGCTGAGAGCGTGTCATAGGTGTCAACCAGCACCGTCGCGCTTTTGGGAAAGACCTTGAGGAAAGCGCGAAAGGCTTCGTCTTCCTCGTCGAACGACATCACGAACGAGTGCGCCAGCGTGCCGAATGTCGGGATGCCGAAAAGGAATCCGGCTTCGACATTCGACGTGCCGATTGCGCCGCCGATGAAAGCAGCGCGGGCTGCGAACAGGCCGGCCTCGCTGCCATGCGCTCGCCGTGTGCCGAATTCGATAACCTCGCGGCCCGCGGCAGCGGTCACGACGCGCGCCGCTTTCGAGGCGATCATCGTTTGCGAGGCGATTGTCGTGATCAAGAATGTTTCGACGACCTGCGCCTCAATGATCGGCGCAGAAACCCGCAGCAGCGGTTCATTACTAAAAGCAAGGGTGCCTTCCGGCATCGCCCAAACGTCGCCCGTAAAGCGGAAACTTGCCAGATAATCGAAGAAGTCCGGCGACGCGTCAACAAAGACGGGATGCTCGCGCAGGTAGGCGATCTCTTCTTGGGTAAAGCGCAACCGCGTCAGGTAATCAATCCCCTGTTCAAGACCGGCGCTGATAAGGTAGCTGCGGCGCTCTGGCAGGCGGCGCACGAAAAGCTCGAAGATGGCCCGCGACTGGATGCGGTTGTCGAAGTAGGCAGCGGCCATCGTCAGCTCGTAGAGGTCGGTCGCTAATGCCAGCGCGCGTTCCGTCATCTTGATAGCAACTATAGAAACCGCCTCTCAGCAAGTCAACGCGACACTTGCGGCTCGCCTTGAGAGTTGGCAGCGCGGTCGTTACAATCGCCGCCTGAGAGTGAACGAAGATGACAAGAGAGAAGAATGAAGCCGGCGTCGGCGACCTGATCAGCGAGTCACGCCTCCGCGTGCGCTACGCCGAGACCGATCAGATGGGCGTCGCTTATTACGCGAATTACCTGGTGTGGTTCGAGGTGGGCCGCAGCCAGTACTGCCGCGACTGCGGTTTTTCCTATCGCGACATGGAGCGCGAGAGCGGTCTGTTTATGATCGTCGCCGAGGCGCGCTGTCGTTACAAGACGCCGGCGCGCTACGAAGACGAGCTAGTGATTAAGACGCGGGCAACCGAGGTGACGCGTCGGACGCTGCGCTTCGGATACGAGATAACCCGTGATGACGGCACCCTGCTTGCGACCGGCGAAACCATGCACGTCTTGATTAATGCCGCGGGGCGCCCGTCGAGCTTCCCCGACAAGTACCTTGCGCTGCTGAAGTCGTCGGTCATTTGAATCATGGATCGGCTGCTTTATCACAACGACGCCATCTTTGAGGTGAGCGACGCCAGAGTCGCGCCGACGCTCGCCGGTGTGTTGTACGGCTGGGGCTTGTTTACGACCTTGCGGATTTATCAGGGGCGGGTGTTTGCCTTTGAACAACACTGGGAGCGCCTGCTCAAGTCGGCTGAAAAAGCCCGCGTGCCGCTCGGTGTCAACACCGAAGCGATGAAGCGGGCGCTGATTGAGATCGTCGCCGCGAATAAGGTAACGCAAGGCCGGGCGCGCATTACGATTCTGAAGGGCGAGGCTGGCGCGTGGCGCGGCGCTTCTGCGCGCGAAGCCGATGTAATGATCTTTACAGCAAGCGACACGGCGCGGCAGCCGTCGCCGGTTACTCTTACCCTGTCGCCTTACCGCTTGCTTGCGAGCGGGCCGCTCACAGGGATTAAGCGCACGGCGATGATCGAAAATCTGCTGGCGTATGACGAGGCGCGCTCGCGCAATTTCGATGAAGCGGTGATGTTGAACGAGCGCGGCGAGATGGTCGGCGCAACCGCCGCCAATCTCTTCTGGGCGCAGGGCGACGAGCTCTTCACGCCGTCGCTGGCCACGGGCGCGATTGCCGGCGTGACCCGCCGCTTCGTCAATGATCTGGCGGCGCAGGCGAAACTGCATGTCGTCGAAGGGAGTTTTACAATACAGCGCCTGCTCGACGCCCGCGAAGTTTTCTTAACTTCGACGACACGCGAGATTGCGGTGGTGGCGAGCTACGACGTGAAGCAATACGATCCGAGAGAGGCCAACATCGCCCGTGTCATCCAGCGGCGCTTTCGCAATCTGACCCGCGATACCGCAATGCTGTTATAGCGAATCATATCAAACGATTCATTCCAGCGGCGCGCCGGGGACGAACCATTCCTGAGTGCGGCTGGAACCGCGGTGCGATCATTCAATGCAACGGCTCGGCGTGAATCGTGAACGACACCGTCGTGAGACGGTCGCCGCGCTGGAACTGTGTCCAGATACGATAATTGCCTGGACGCGGCATGAAGGCGTTGAAGGTCACATCGGGGCCGCCGCGTATTTTCGACCTGTCGGCCTCCGGCGCAATCTCTTCTTCGGGGTGCGAGTGGACATAATCGGCCTGGTCTTCGCTCAGGATCAAGGTGTGGCCCATCGCGCCCAGATACGGAACGAGGTCTCGCACCGGCGCGCCGGTCTTCGCGTCGCTCAGGTGATACTTCAAAGCCACAGGCAGGCCGGCAATCAACGGCTCGGGCTCCAGTTTCAGCTCAACCTTCATGCCGTCAACCGTCTTGACGAATGACGTGTCGGCGACAAGATGGGCCATCGCGCCGACGAGATCGGCTTTGTAGCCGGCTGTGGCAATGTGCTGCTGCAAGACCTGGGGCGTGCCATCGCTCGGATAAAAATCCGAATAGACTTTGTATAGCCCGGCTCGCGGCAAACGGGTTTCGACGGTGAAGGAGCCGTCGCCCTGTAAAGCCGGGTGGATGTGCTGAAACTCGTTCATATCCTGGCTGACGATGAATAGGTGATAGAGCTGGTCGTGGATGACCTGAAAGTCCTTCACCTGCTGGCCGGTCTTCGGATTGAAGATGGCAAAGCGCAGCTTCAGCGGTTCATCGGGGCGGGGGGCGCGCGGCGTCGCTTCCATTCGCAGGTCGAAGGCGTCAGGATTTTCGGGCGTCACCGCCACTAGCGTCATCTGGCACTTCGGACATTTGCCCGGCCTCGCCGTGCGTACCTCCGGATGCATCACGCAAGTGTAGCCATCCGACGAAGGCACAATCTCGCGCGACTGCTGCGGCGTAAGGGTGACTTGTTGCGGATCAGCCGACGACGCGGCGTGAGCAGCCAGAGTAATGCTCAAGAGGATAATTGATAATCTAAGCCAGCGTCCCATGTTGCTCCTCATCAGAATCATTCTACACCGGTCGGCGCTCTGTCGTCGCGGCTGTGATATAATCCGGCCTCGGTCGAGCCCCCGGGGAAATCCGTTTTCGCCATGAGTGTAATTTATGTCCCTCGATGATCCGGCTGAACAGTTGGCCGAGGCCCAGCGGCTCCGGCAAGAGAGCCAGAGGCTTGCCTCGTTATTGGAAGAGGCGCACGCGATGCGGCGCGAGGCCGAGCGCCGTGCGGACGCCTTGCAGAAACAGGCCGACCTGATCGATCAGTCGTCGGACGCGCTGCTGATCTGGGAACTGGGCGGCGGGCTCACCTTGTGGAACCGCGCCGCCGAGCTACTCTACGGCTTCAGCAGCGCCGAGGCGCTGGGGCGCGTCTCGCATCAGCTCTTGCAAACCGTTCCCCCCATGAGCGTGCAAGAGTTCGAGAGCCAGCTCGTCAAGCAGGGCCAGTGGGAAGGTGAGTTGCACCATATCACTAAAGACGGGCGCCGAATCACCGTCGAAAGTCGCTGCAAGGTTGTCGGCCAGAACGGCCATACCTACGTGCTGGAATCCAACCGCGACATCACCGAGCGCACGCGCATAGAGGCGGCGCTGCGCGAGAGCGAAGAGCGATTCTCGAAAGCCTTTGCTGCCGGCCCACTGGCAATGACGATCACCTCGTTGCGCAGCGGGCGGCTGCTGGAGGTCAACGAGACCTTCACGCGGCTGTCGGGCTTCACGCGCGAAGAGGCGGTCGGGCGCACGACGCTGGAGCTTGGAGTCTGGGCCAACCCTGTAGACCGTGAAGCCGAGCTGGCTCTGGTTTCCGGCCAGGGCCAGGTGCGCCGGATCAAGTACCGCTTCCGTATGAATGACGGCACGCAGTTGATCGGCTTGCTGTCAGCCGAGCGCCTGGACATCGGCGGCGAGCCCTGTGCATTAACGGTGATCGAGAACATCACCGAGCGCGAGCGCGCCGAAGCCGAGCTACGAGAGAATGAGGAACGGCTGCGCCTGGCGCTCGAAGCCGGACAGGTTGGCACCTGGGATTGGGACATCGCCAACGATCATGTCACATGGTCGGATACCATTTACAGATTTCACGGATTGAATCCGGGAGAATTTGGCGGACGTGTCGAAGACTTTGCGGCGCTTATTCACCCGGAAGACCGCGAGCCCATCAACGCGACGATTGGCGCTGCCCTTGAAAGTAACGAGCCTTACTCAGCAGAGATGCGCATTGTCAGGCCGGATGGCAGCCTACGTTGGATCGCCACGAACGGCAAAGCCCTCTTTGACGCGGATGGCAAGCCGGTGCGTATGCTCGGCGCTACGGTCGACATCACCGAGCGCAAGCTTGCCGAGCAAGCGTTGATCGAAGCCGACCGCCGCAAGGACGAGTTTCTGGCGATGCTCGCCCACGAGCTACGAAACCCGCTCGCCCCTATCCGCAACGCTGCGCAATTGCTGCGGCGCGTCGCGCCATCTGACTCAGAGCTTCAATGGGCGAGAGAAGTGATTGACCGCCAGGTCGAGCATCTGGCGCGGCTGGTGGATGACCTGC
Source organism: Blastocatellia bacterium (assembly GCA_045807765.1). Lineage (GTDB taxonomy): Bacteria > Acidobacteriota > Blastocatellia > UBA7656 > UBA7656 > DATENM01. The sequence continues at coordinate 16,877 of JBJMGU010000155.1, read as the reverse complement.
TCGACGTGTCGCGCATCACCGAGGGCAAGATCACGCTCAAAAAGGAGAAGATCGATCTCATCAGCATTGTCGGTCGCGCCATGGAGACCAGCCGCCCGCTGATTGACGCCCGCAAGCATCGCCTGACGGTGGCGCTGCCTGAGCAGCCTTTGCGATTAGAAGGCGACACCACGCGCCTGACGCAAGTGGTGTCGAACCTGCTGCACAACGCCGCTAAGTTCACGCCTGAAGGCGGGCAAATATGGCTGGCCGCCGAAGCCGACGCCGGGCATGTGGTCTTGCGTGTGCGCGACACCGGTGTCGGCATCGCAGAGGATTTGTTGCCGCACGTCTTTGATCTCTTCCGTCAAGCCGATGATTCGCTGGATCGCTCGGCGGGTGGGCTGGGGATCGGCCTGACGCTGGTGCGCCGCCTGCTTGAGCTGCATGGCGGCAAGGTCGAAGCCTACAGCGACGGCGCAGGGCGCGGCAGTGAGTTCGTCGTGCGGTTGCCGGCGCTGGCTGACAACTTCGAGGCGATGTCGAGTAACGCAGAGGCCGAGCGCTTGCGCGAAACGGCCTGCTATCGTGTACTGGTCGTTGATGACAACATCGATTCGGCGGAAAGCATGGCGCGGCTGCTTGAGCTGCATGGGCATCAGGTACGGATGGCCCACGACGGGCCAGCGGCGCTCGCGGCAGCGCACAGCTTCTATCCGCAAGTGGTTGTTCTGGACATCGGCTTGCCGGGAATGGATGGCTACGAGGTCGCAAGGCAACTGCGAGGCGATACCCGAATGCAAAACGTCATACTGATTGCGATGACCGGGTATGGACAGAGCGAAGACCATAAACGTTCGATGCGCGCAGGCTTCGACCACCACCTGGTCAAGCCCTTAGACCTGGATGTGCTGCAAGCCATCATCGTTTCTCACGCCCAGAGCCGCGGCCAGAGGTCGAAGCGGACTTAGCGCCACACCTGGCCTGTCCTTCAAATCTGCAAGACGAACAAGCCTGTCGCTGCGCCGTCGTTGTTGACGATGCGAATGGTGTTGTCGCCGGTCTTCAATCCAAGCGCTTTGGCTTTCCCCTTAACGCGAATCGTCGAGTCGTTGATTGAACGAACGTAATCAGTCCGGTCAACGCCGTTGATGATCAGCCGCGCGCCGCTGTCAAAGGCGCTGCCGCTAATGACCATGACCTTCTTGCCGTCCCAGCTCACCGAAGTAATCCGGGGCAGCGCCGGAGGCATCAGCTCGAACGTGCCGCGCCCATAGGTCGCCGCCTGAATCAAGCCGCTGGGGTGCGAAGCCAGCTCGGTGACGACCACCGGCGGCATTCCGCTGGTGAGCGGCTGCCAATTCGTTCCGCCCGCCGAGCGAAAGACGCCGATGTCTGTGCCGACGTAGATTGCGCTCGCATCCAGCGGATCGATCAAGACGGTGTTGGCCGGCACGTCCGGCAAGTTGCCGGTGATGTCGCTCCAGGTCGCCCCGCCATCAGTCGTCTTGAAGGCGTGCCCGGCATTAAACCCCGACATGATCAGGTACGCCATCAGCGGATTCACCGGGTCAACTTTGATACCGGTGATCGAACGGTCGGGCAGATGGCCGGTCACATCACGCCACGTCGCGCCGCCGTCGCTGCTCATCATTGCGCGGCCCTGCGCCGAGCCTGTGTAAATCACACTGAGGTTCGAGCGCGCCACAGCAATCGCCGTCAGCACATCGCGGCCTTTGTCGTTGATGCCTTTGGTCAAATCCAACTCTCCGGCGGGCGCTTCCCACGTCCAGCCGAGGTCGCGGTTGATGAACAGCCGCCAGGTGCCGAAGTAGAGCATGGCGTCCACGCCATTGCCGACAAACGGCGCATAGAAAGCGACCCGTGCCGGCTCGGCGTTCTCGCCGAACGAGCTGGTGAATGCGACCTGAGTCTCGAAGTAGAGGCCACTGCCGAGATAGCGATAGATGTTGCCGCGAACATAAGTGATGAATGCCACATTCGGGTCGAGCGGGTTGAAGACGACGCGCCCGCCGTCGCCGCTGAAGACTTCGTACCAGGAGTTGTCCCTGGCGCTGCGCCATTGCGTTCCATTGTCCTGCGTCCCGCCTAAGCTGATCGTCGGATCATTGGGATGGATGGCAAGGCTGGTGAACTGCGTCAGCGTCAGCCCGCGGTTCAACGATTGAAAGCTCGCGCCGCCGTTCACGGTTCTGTAGATGCCGCCGTCGCAGCCGATGAAGAACTCGCCGGCACGCCCCGGAACAAACGCCAGCGCGTGCTGGTCGGGATGCGCTTTAGACGCGCCCGGCGTGTAGTCGTAGTAGCTGCCGTTGAAGCTGAACGCGCCGGTGAGGTTCGCCCACGTCGCGCCGCCATCGGTCGAGCGGTAGACGTCGCGCGCCCCCGCGTAGAGCGTTTGCCCGTCATTCGGATCAGCAATCAGATAGGTGTTATAGCCGATCTGCGCGGTGTCAAAGTCAGGCGTGCCGGCTGCCGTCCAGGTCACGCCTCCGTCTGTTGAAGCACGCAGGTTGGCTACGAGGTTGTCGCCTGAAAAGCCGCCGTAGTAGCTATACACCCTTCGCGTGTCGACAGGCGAAATCGCCACGCGGCAATCCTGGCGCTTCTTGACGTCGAAGCTGTCGCCAGTAAAGCAGGTGGCCCATGTTGCGCCCGCATCCGTCGAGCGCATCACGCGCATGGGCGGGTCGCTGTCGGCGTCGAGACGCGATAGCCCGCTGAAGACGATCCGCGGATTGTTCGTATCGATAACCGCGTCGCGCGCCGCGCCCGCCAGCAGCCTCGTCCAGCTCACGCCGCCATCGCTTGAAACATAGAGGCCGCTTGAGGTCACCTTGTCGGTCGCCAGCCGTGAATACTGCGCGACATAAACGCGATTCGGGTTGGTCGGGTCGACGTCGAGCTTCGAGATCGTGCCGGGCGAAGGCAGCGTCGCGTTGCTCACACGTTGCCATGTCAACCCGGCGTCGGTTGATTTCAAGACGCCGCTGCCGAGATAGCCGAGCTTGCTGTCGCCCATGCCTGCGTAAACGACCGCGGGTCTGCTTCTGGCAAAAGCGAGCGAGCCGACCGCCAGCTCGCTCTGATCGTCCGAGACCGCAGCGAAGCTCGCGCCGCTGTCGGTTGAACGCCAGATGCCGCCGGTCGAGCTGCCCGCCAGCACCAGGCGCGCGTCGGCGGGCGACACGGCGATGGCATTGATCCGTCCGCTGGTGTTCCCCCAGTTGGCCATGTAAGAAGAGACAGTCGGTGATGGACCAATGGGTTGCCAACGCCGGACGGCGGTCGCTTCGACGAGCGACTGTGCGCGCATGCGGCTGAGCGATTCAAGCGCCCGACGACGCGCGTCAGCCGGGATGGTAGAGTTGGGGTATGCGCGCTGATAGGTAAACCAGTCGTTGCGACCTTCGATGTCTTCAATCTCTTCGGATGCGGGTTCTCTGGAATCGTTTAGATGCAGCGCGGGCGCAAGCGCAGGGTGAGATATGCCGGGCGGCTGGCGACGCAGCACGTCGCACATCAACAGAGTGAGACAAACGATGAAGACGGCAAAGCGCCTCATCGCGGCTTTTTGGTTGAACAGCCTTTCGAACCACATCGCAGATTACTTCGCGGCTTCGGCCTTTGCCGCTTCCGCCAGCGGCGTCTGGTCGGCGGCATCGCGCATCCAGCGCTGTAAACGTTCCATGTCTTTGGTCACCGTCCGCGAGCCGGCAAACAAGACAATCGCCAGCAACAGGCCGAGCAGCGGAATGATGAATAGCGCCGAGTGCAAGCCTTGCGGCGCAAACGGGCGCAGAGCCTCAAACGTCGTTTCGGTCACGCCTGCCGCCTGCGCGGCTTTCACCGTGTAGTGGCTGCTCAGGTAGCCCATGCCGACGGGGCCGAGCGATGCGCCCAGCACGTACATCGCAAAAAAGTAGAGCGCCATTGCCGTGCCGCGCAGCGACGGCTCGATGACATCTTGAATCGTCGAATAGACCGTCGCGTAATAGACATACATCAACGCCCAGCCGATGAACAGCAACACCGTGAAACTCACTGTCGCGCCGGCGGGCCGGGTCAGTGCAAGATAGACCAGCGGCACGGCCAGCAATACGGAAATCGCGCCGACCAGCAGCCGGCCATTCGCTCGCCGTCGCATAATTGCATCGCCGGCGATGCCGCCCAGGATCAACCCCGGCACGCCTGAAAGCCCATACGTCAGCATCGAAATCATGCCCGCATTTAGCGCGTCCAAATGATAGACGCGCTGCAAGAAAGGCGAAATGAATGAGCCGACGGCGTACATATTGAAGTTGTGCAGCGCCCCCGACAGAATGATCCACCACATCGTCGGGATGGATAGCACCAGCAAAAAGGGTGAGCCTTCGCGCTTGGCGCCGCTGATGGCATGAGTTTCCGACGCGCCGCGCCGCGGCTCTTTAATCAACAAGGCGAGCCCGGCACAGATGATTCCAGGTATCGCCGCGATGTAGAAAGATGGCCGCCAGCCCCAATACTTCGTTACCCAGCCGCCGATGGCAAAGCCCGCCGCGACGCCGAGCGGCAGGCCGAGCATAAAGATCGCCAACGCCTTGCCACGCCTGGATGCCGGGAACAAGTCGCCGATCAGCGATGCGCCCGCCGGCGCGCAGGACGCTTCGCCGACGCCGACGCCGAGCCGCAGGACGAACATCTGGGTGTAGTTCTGCGCCAGGCCCGATACGGCTGTGAACAAGCTCCAGACGAAGACGCCTGCCGACATAATCCAGGTGCGCGTAAAGCGGTCGGTCAACCGGCCCAGCGGCAGACCGATGGCGGCATAGAGCAGCGTGAAGGCGGTGCCGAGGGTGCCAAGCGCGGTATCGCTCAGTTGCCACTCATTGCGCAGTGTCTCGCCGACCGCGCCGAGTAACTGGCGGTCGAGAAAGTTCAACAGGTTGATGCCGAACAGCACCCATAACGCGAAGCTCGCTTTATTCCTTATCGACATGCTTTGCCTTCGGTCGGAAAAATTATGCCGGCTGCCCCCGGCCACTCTGTCTCCGCCCCGCTTTAGTGAATCGGGGTGTTACTCAAGCTCTTGAACGTCTCGTGGAGTTTCATGATTTCCGGCGCCCGTTCGACGCCGCGCTGGAAATCGGTTTTGTGAACCAGATCACCGATACGGCGGCGAACCTCGCGGCGACGGTCGAGCAGTTCGCCCGAAGGCTCGCGGCCCCAGGCGCGGTAGCGTGCCAGTGTGCGGTTCTCGTCGTCGGCAATCTGCAAGAGACCGCGAAACGCCGCCGGCAGCTCAGGCAGATACTCCAGCCCGTGACAGTTCGTGCAAAAGACCGCGAAGCTGAAGTCGCGCGCCCGAACCGCCGACCCCACCGAGTGCGCGCCGTGACAATCGCTGCACGACAGGCGCGGCACTTCGAAGTTCTTTGGAAAGTGCAGGCTGCTCTTAAAGTCCGCAGGCGGCTGCTCGTGACACGCGCCGCACATTTTCAACTGTTCGACCGCCGACGGCTTGCCGATAAAGTTCAAAGCGTGCGCCGCCGCTTTGTCGCGGGCTATGTAATCGCCGCCGTGACAGGCAACACAGGTGATGGCGTTACGCGAATGAACGCTCTGATTAAAGAGCGCCACGCTGCCATCGCCGCTCTGTTGATGGCAAGAGATGCAGGTGTTTGCCGACGACAATGCCGACCCAGTCTGTGATTCAGCGGAGGGCTTGGCTGCCGCGAGCGAGCGAATGTATTTGACCAGCGCGTTGATCTCGTCGTCGCTCAAGGCGCCCATATAAAACGGCATCGGCTCTCTGCCGAATTTGATCGTCTTGAACATCAGCTCGTCGGGGACGTTTGCCTGCCACTTCGAGTTGGTGAAGTCGGGCTGGCCGTGCATCCGCCCGCGCCCGTCTTCGCCGTGACAGTCTTTACATTCGTGCATGAAGATCTTTTCGGCGTCTATCGTGGCGCGCTTCTCCTGCGCGTCGAAGGCGCGAACAGAGCAGAGCGCGGCGATCAAGGCAAAGCTCAACGCGGCGACCAGCCCTTGCAAACGTCGTGACCACATCCCGATTACTTACCCTTAAAGTTCGCCTTGCGTTTTTCGAGAAAGGCCGTCACGCCTTCGCGAAAATCTTCCGAGCGGAAACACGTCGCTTGATTTACTGCCTCGAAATCTAGCGCCGACGCCAGGTCGCCGTTCTCGCCGGAATTGAGGCCCGCCTTGATCTTCGCCAGCGCGACTCCAGGCGAAGCGGCCAGACGCGTCGCCATCGCATCAACCGTGGCGTCCAGCTCTTCAAAAGCCACGACACGGTTGACCAGGCCGAGACTCATGGCCTCGCGCGCGCTGATAATGTCGCCGGTCGCCATCAGCTCGAAGGCTTTGTGATAGCCGACCAGGCGCGGCAGAAAGTAGGTCGAGCCGCCATCGGGCATCAAGCCGATTTTTACGAAAATCTGGGCGAATTTGGCCTGTTCTGAAGCGATCAGCAGGTCACAGGCAAGCGCGTAGTTGCAGCCGACGCCGACCGCGTGGCCGTGAACTCGCGCAATGATGGGCTTGGCCAACTTGCGCATGGCAATGATCGTCGGGTTGGTATGCTCGCGCAGCGACGCGGTCACATCGACGTTGCGGATGTCGCGCCCGTCAGAGATTTGCAGGTCGGCGCCGGCGCAGAAAGCATCGCCTGCGCCGGTCAGGATAAGCACGCGACTCTCATCTTCGGCGGAGCGTTGAATCGCTTCGTGCAGCAGCTCGATGGTTTCGGTATCAACGGCGTTACGGCGCTCGGGCCGGTTAATGGTGATGCGCTTGATTCCGCCTTCGAGCGTCACCTGTAATTTGTCGCTCGCCGCCATAGCTATTCCCTTCCGTGTGGATTATTGAGAACGAGAGCGGCGTTATTCTCTACTAAAGCGCTGACTTTTGCAACGTGGCCCTGACATGGACAAACATTCTGCCTTTGCCTTAAACTCGCTGCACCAATCAACGATCAATCGGAGGCCCAGACTGATGAAACGAAAGCTGCTTGCCGTTGTCTTAGTTGCGCTAGTGATGCCCCTGGCGGCGCCGTCGCTATCGAAGACCGCCGCCAGGGATGAGGCGACCCTATATCGCGATGAATTCGGTATTCCGCATATCTTTGCGCCGACGCTCGAATCGGCTTGCTATGCCATCGGCTATGCGCAAGCCGAAGACCGGCTGGAAGAACTGCTGAAGAATTATCGCCGCGCTAACGGCACGATGGCTGAAGTGTTCGGGCCAGAGGCTTACCGGCAGGATTTGATTCAACGCATGTGGCGGCACGAGGCCGTCAGCCGCGAGCGCTACAATCAGGTCAGCCCAAAGATGCGCGCCTGCATCGAGTCCTATCAAGATGGCATTCGCGCCTTTATGAAAGAGCATCCCGAACAGGTGCCGTCATGGGCGCAGGAGATTCATCCCTGGGATGTCATCGCGCTCGGTCGCTACATCATCTTTGGCTGGCCGATTGGCGAAGCCGGCGGCGATTTAATTCGCGCCGGCATCCAGCCCGACCCGATGGCTTATCGCGGCTCGAATGAGATGCTGATCGCGCCTTCGCGCACGGCAATGAATGCGCCCATCGCGGTGATCGATCCGCATCTTAGCTGGTACGGCGAGTTCCGCTTCTATCAGGTGCGCATCTATGCCGGCGATTACAACGTCAGCGGCGTGTCTATACTCGGCGTGCCGCTGCCGAGCCTCGGCCACAGCCGCTTCTGCTCGGTGGCGATGACCACGGGCGGGCCGGACACCTCGGACATTTTTGAAGAAGAGCTGAACCCGGCCAACCCGCGCCAGTATCGCTATGACGGCCAGTGGCGCGACATGACGGTGCGCAAAGAGAAAATCCGCGTGAAAGACGGCGACAAGGTGGCCGACAAAGAGATAGAGATCGAATACACACACCACGGCCCCATCGTCGCGCACAAGAACGGCAAAGCCTACGCGATGGCGATCCCTTACGCCGAAGAGATCGGCCTCACCGATCAAGCCTACGAGATGATGTCAGCGCGCAACCTCGACCAGATGAAGCAAGCGATGGGGCATCTGCAATTGATGGCGCAGAACGTCATGGTCGGGACGGTGCAGGGTGACATTTATTATGTCCGCAACGGGCGCGTGCCGGTGCGCGCCAAAGGCGTTGATCCCAGTAAGCCGATTCCCGGCAACTCGTCGGCAAACGAATGGCAGGGCTTGCACTCCTTCAATGATCTCGTGCAGATCACCAACCCGCCCACGGGCTATATGCATAACTGCAACGTGACGCCGTGCGCGATGATGAAGAACAGCCCGCTTACGCCCGACAAGTATGCAGCGCACCCTTATCTTTACAACGCCGACTGCAAGATGCCGCGCCACCAGCGCGCCGAGATGATGACCGATCTGCTCGATGCTGCTAACAAGGTGACGCTCGAACAGGCCATAGACATCGCCTTCAACCCGACGGTGTATCATGCCGAGCTGTGGCAGGCGCGCTTGAAGAAAGCGGTAGAAGAAGACCCCGCAGTAACTCGCAACCGCCCCGATGGAACATACGAGGTGAAGGCGGCATTCTCCGAAGAAGCGAGAGCAGTCTATGATTCGATACAAAAGTGGAATCGCCGCTCGGACGCTGACTCGGAAGGCGCGCTGGCCTTTTACGCTTTTAAGAAGAGTCTGCCTGCGGACGTGGCGAAGCAATACGACCCGCCCGATGGCGTCACCGACGCGCAGTTGATTGATGCAGTGAACAACGCCGGCAAATGGCTCAAAGATAATTTCGGGACGACCCACGCCGCCTACGGGCAATACTTCCGCGTTGGGCGTGAAGGTGGCACGAAGACATGGCCGGTCGGCGGCGGCTCGTTGAACGGCGGCCCGAACAACGTCGCGATGGCGACGCCGCGCGCCATTTCGTTCAGGCCGGTCGGCAAAGAGATGGTCGGCGCTGGCGGCCAGACCTCGACGCAGATCGTCGTGATGTCGAACCCGCCGAAGTCTTATGCCATCATTCCGCTCGGCGAGAGCGATCACAAAGAGAGCGGCCACTGGGACGACCAGGCCGAAAAGCTCTTCAGCAAGAGCAAGGCTTACCCGTCATTTTTCATGGACAAGCCGGAACTGCTAAAGCACGTCACGGCTACGAAAGTCCTGCGTCGCGTCCAGCCTGCGCAGGCGGCCCGCGCCGCACATTAAGGAAATTCGCGGCATGTTATAATCGCGGCGAAGATCATGAAGTTCACCATTCTTGAGCCAATGTCAACGGGCGACGTGATAGACCGCTCGGTGCGCCTCTATCGCCGCAACTTCACGTCGCTGATCGCCATCGTCGCATTGCCGACACTGATCGGCTATGTCATCTCGTTGATGTTCTGGTACGGCTATTCGAATGTGGTGCTGAACACCGCAGCGCCGGGCCGCGTGCCCGCCGACGCCATGTTGATGATGCTCGTCGGCATGGCAGGCATGCCTGTGTGGGGGTTGATCCTGCTGTTGACGGTCTGCGGCATGTCGCGCGTAGTCGGCGACAACCTGATGATGGGCGAGCCGATTACTTTTCGCCGCTGTTTCGCGGCGGTGCGCGGCAAGATCGGGCAGATTATCGCCCTCGGCCTGCTGATCATGGCGTTGATGTTCGGCGTCTACATGGTGCTGGTCTTTGTAGTGATTGCGCTGGCGCTGGTCATCGGCCTTGCCGGCGGCTTGATTGCCTCAATGCACCTGCCGCAGTGGGTGATCATTCTGCTGATGGTGATCGTCATCTTGCTGGCCATTGCCGCTGCGCTGTTTGCAATCTCGTTCATCCTGGCGCGGATCGTCTTTATGCCGCAGGTCTTGATGATCGAAGGCGAAACGGTGGGCTCGGCGCTCGGGCGCGCCGTTAAGCTCGGCAAGGGCAACTGGCACCGCGTGCTCGGCATTGTGCTGTTCACCTATTTCATCTCGCTGTCGCTGATGGGCGCGATGAGCATCACGGCTGGGGCGATTCTTTATCTGACCGGCTTCCTGCAAGGCGCATCGCTGACGAGCCCTGTGTGGAATATTCTTTACACCTCGTTCAACGACATCGCGCGCATGTTGTCGCTGCCGATCTGGATCGTGTCGTTCACGCTGCTCTACTTCGACAGTCGTGTTCGCAAAGAGGCATATGACATTGAGCTGCTGGCGCGCGAGGTCGCGCCAGGCTATGTGTGGCACGCACCGCCGCCGGTCTTTGCCGGTTATTACCCACCGCGCGAATATGTGCAGACCAGCCCGCTCGGTCTCGGCGGCTATTACTCGCCCGCGCCACAACCGCCGACGCCTGCGCCGCAAGCGGCGCCACCAATGGCATCTGCGCCACCCGCCCCCCCTGTGGCAGTCGAACCTCCGCCCGTAGCGCTCGGCGACCAGTTGCGCACACGATTTGAAGAAGCGGCGCGCTCGGTCAACGAAGACCAGCCAGGCCATTCATTGAACGACGCAAATCAGCAAATGCCGGCGCCGGCGCCGCCCGCGTGGTGCGCCGCGTGTGGGAACCACCTGGAGCCGGCGTCGCGATTCTGTAGCCGTTGCGGCGCGGCAGTGCCGCCGCCTCGCGAGCCTCAATAACCTGATCAACATGAAACGAGTCGCGCTTATTCTATTGGTAATCGGCAGCGCCGCATCGAGCGCTGCGGCAGAGACCTTGCTCAAGTATGAGAATCGCGTCGCGCGCGCTGTCGAACAGGTCGCCCGCATCAAGAGTGACGCCGATTACGAATTGCCCGGCGTCGAGCATATCAAGGAACTTCTGCCGCGCCGCGAGCAGATTGAGCATGAAGGTAAGCGGCTCTCGGTAGACAACACCTGGCTGCACACCGCGCTTGACGCTTACCAGGCGGAAGCCAATCCGCAGAATAAAACCATCAGGCTTGCAGACATCGGCGATCAATTGGCAGCGCTCGATGCCGCCTTGATCCGCGCCGCTGAAACTTCGCCCGATGCGAGCGGCGGTCAGCAGGCGCGCGCCCGGCTGCGCGACATTTTGAATCGCCCCGAATACCACGAGAAGGAAGAGAGCCGCCTATCGGCTTTTATCAAGAAGGTCAAGACTAAGGTCATGACCTTCCTGGCAGAAATCTGGGAAGCCTTCTGGCGCATGCTCGGCAAGGTCTTCGGCTCCGGCGCGCAGGGCAGCTTGATCTCGAAGCTCGTTGTCATAGCCGCGCTGGGCGCGTTCCTCTTCTTCGGCATTCGTATCGCGATGCAGATCAAACCTCGGCGGAAAAAGGCGCGCAAACGCACGGTGCTTGGCGAGGAGATCGAAGCCGGCACGACGCCGGGCGACCTGTTCGAAGCGGCGATGGCAGCGGCGCGCGCCAGTGATTTTCGGGCTGCCGTGCGCAAGCTCTACATCTCGCTGCTCTATGAGCTGAACGAGCGCAACCTGATTGAGATCGAAGAGAGCGCGACAAACCACGAATATCTGGCGCGGCTGGCGAGCTACGCGCCGCTCGTGCCGCCTGTACGCGAGATGACCGACCGCTTCGACCTCTCCTGGTACGGCCTGTTTCCGACCTCTGCGGACGAGTTTTCGGCCTATTTGGCGCGCTATAACGAAGCCTTGCAGCGCGCCAAAACGCTCACGCCGGAAGTGGCAAAATAGCCGCGCCGATGTGCCGCGTAAACTAGCGCAAAATCTGCGCGTGATTGACTTTCGCGGATTGTGGATGGTAAACTTAAAGATGTAAGGGGGTGCCAGGTTTCGACAGGGGACTCCGAGGCGACAGATGCATACCGCGGCCCATGCACCGCGTTAAAAGCGTGGAAAACACAATCGCGAATAGCGAACTTGCTTTGGCTGCTTAGTTCAGCCACGTTTCTGCCGAGATCGCCTGTGTTTCGGTTTGAGACGTCACTTTAGCAGGCTGCCCCAATGAACCCGTGCTCAGGGGTTCGGCGGGAAAGACCAATCTGGGCTAGCCCGCAGCGATGCTTCGTTGCTTCAACGGTCACCGCGGGCGAAATAAAGATGAAGCAACTACGTATGTAGATTCTCTCGCTGACGACCTTTGGACGGGAGTTCGATTCTCCCCACCTCCATTGCGAATGGTGAAGGACGTAAAGCTGCAACCGATAAGGCGAACGCGAGCGGCAATGCTGGCCGACGGTTCGCCTGTCTTTTTTTGAAGTGAGTAGATCAACTGATGAATGACCCTCGCGCCGCCGAAGCCACTGCCCTCAGGCTCGCTGAGCTGTCACACGAGATAGACGAGCTTGAATCGAGCCGCGCCGCGCTGTTGAAGCGCGTCGAAGCGTTGCGCTCAACGCTGCTCAAGGCTGGCAACCGCACCACCAACATGCGCGCCAGCGTTGACCTGCTATGCGAGCACATCGCCGGCGTCGTCAACGCGATGGCGGAGTTGCGTGCCCTGGAAGCCGAAATTCGCGACCTCGGCGTTGAGATAACTGTCAACTCGAACGATACAGTCAATCTGGTCTTCGAGGCCGACAGCCTGGGCGACACGCTCGACGAGGCCGAAGAAGAGATGGAACAGCTCTCGGCGATTCTCACCGACCGCAAAGGTCGCCATTCGCGCGGCCACTGAAGGTTGCTCCGCATCAGGCCCTGAGAAATGATCGCGCACGATGAACGATTCATCCAACCAGAATCAGCAAGCCGTCGCCACCGATCCGCAATCCGCAATCCGCAATCCGCAATCCGCAATCAATAGCGATTCGCCCATCGGCATCTTCGATTCGGGGGTCGGGGGACTTACGGTCTTTCGCGCCCTCGAACGTCGGCTGCCCAACGAGAGCCTGATCTATCTCGGTGACACGGCGCGCGTGCCTTACGGGACGCGGTCTGTGCAGACCGTCGAGCGATACGCCATCGAAGACGCCGGCTTCATCCGCTCGAAAAACGTCAAAGCCATCGTCGTTGCTTGCAACACAGCATCGGCAATGGCGGCGAACCGCTTGCGCGAAGTCCTGGACGTGCCGGTGCTCGGCGTCATCCGCCCGGGGGCGCGCCGCGCCGTCGCGGCGACGCAAAGCGGTTATGTCGGCGTCATCGCCACCGAAGGGACGGTGGCAAGCGGCGCTTACGAACGAGCGATGCTGGCGCTCAATCCGCGGCTGGAAGTGATCTCGCGGGCTTGTCCCTTGTTCGTGCCGCTTGCCGAAGAGGGCTGGCTCGATCACCCGGTGACGCGTCAGGTTGCGGAAGAATACCTGAACGAGATACGCGCCAGCCGCGTTGACACGCTCGTCCTCGGCTGCACACATTACCCGATCCTGCGCCCGCTGATCGATGAAGTGATGGGCGATCATATCGCCTTCATCGATTCCGGCGAAGCGGTCGCCGACGAAGTCGCGAACCTGCTCGAATCGCGCGGCCTGCTGCGCCAGAGCAGCGCGCCGCGCAGCACCAGTTTTTATGTGACCGACGCGGCAGTTCGCTTTCGCCGCGTCGCCGAGTTATTCTTAGGGCGACCGTTGGAAGCGGTCGAGACTGTGGAATTGGGGACGATCTAATGGCTTATAAGAGAGTGGCGGGCCGCGCTTACGATCAGCTCAGGGAAGTGCGGATCACGCCCGGTTATACGAAGTACGCCGAAGGCTCGGTGTTGATCGAGATGGGCGAAACGCGGATCATCTGCACGGCGTCAATTGACGAGCGCGTGCCGATCTTCAAGCGCGGACGCAACGAGGGCTGGGTGACTTCTGAGTATTCGATGTTGCCGCGCGCCACTGAATCGCGCACCCAGCGCGAGACCGGCGGCAAATCGCTGTCGGGGCGCACGCAGGAGATTCAGCGGTTGATCGGGCGCTCGCTGCGCGCTGTCTGCCAGTTTAACCGCATGGGCGAGCGGACAATCTATGTTGACTGCGACGTGATTCAAGCCGACGGCGGCACGCGCACGGCTTCGATCACTGGCGGGTTTGTCGCGCTGGTGCTGGCTCTGCGCAAGCTCTACAACGAAGGCAAGGTCGCTTCACCGCTGCCGATAACCGATTATGTCGCAGCCGTCTCGGTCGGCATGATCGGCGGCAATGCGATGCTTGATCTCGATTACAGCGAAGACTCGCGCGCCGAAGTTGACATGAACATCGTGCGCACAGGCTCCGGCCAATTCATAGAAATTCAGGGGACGGCAGAGACCAAGCCGTTCAGCAAAGAGCAGATGGACGCCATGACCGAGCTTGCAACCCACGGCATAGATCGGCTCATCGAAATCCAGCGCTCGATACTTGGCCCGATACGTTGAAAGGCGGGGCAACCGCCTGTAAAATCTGAGTAGGACTCGTTGACGTTTCCAGCGTAACCCGAAAGCAAGTGGAGGAAAGATGAAGAGCATTGGTCTGTGGTTTATGGCCGCATTCATCATCAGCACGTGTGCCGTTGCCGCTTCTGCGCAAGACGGGCAGGGGTACGAAGACAAAGCCGGCGGCTACAAGCTGTCGCTTTATGGCGACTGGCGCGCGGTCAATTATAACGACGCGGTGGGCCGCGCAAAGACCGAATTCGTTTTCCGCGACCGCTCCGAAGGCTTGCTGAAAATCTCCTCGCAGCCGCTCGAAGGCGCGCTGGCCAACATGGTGCAGGCCGAAGAAGAGAACCAGCGCAGCTACCGCGCCGGTTTCGAGCGCGCTGCCAGCGAGACATTCGGCGGCGGCACATTGAATGGCATGCGGCTATCGTTCTATACCACCGAAGGGCCGCGCCAGTTCGCGCATACGACCTATTTCCTGCAAGACAAAAACACGGTCTACGTCTTGCGGTTTATCGGCAAGCGCGGCGTGCTCGACCGCAACCGCAACCTCAGCGATCAGGTGGCGCGCAGCTTCCAACCCCTCTAGCTCAGTAGGCAGTAGGCAGTAGGCAGTAGGCTGTGCGTCGCCAAGCTCCGTTAGGAGCGCCATGTATGTAGTCATCGAGTTGGTTTGACCGGCAAGCTCCGTAGGAGCGGCATGGTGACTATAAACATGGCGTCCCTACAGGACTAGGTAACTGCCTACTGCCTACTTCCCTTGCGCCTCAGCCGCTGTCGGTCATAAACTCCATGACCGGGAAAGGGCCTAAGCTGGAGCCATTTTCACCCTTCCCTGCTCTTAACTTCTTGCTACCGTCATCGAAAGGAGATCAACCCCATGAAGGTTTATGGCACCAAGGAGATTCGCAACGTTGGCATTGTAGGTCACGGCCATGCGGGTAAGACGTCACTGGTTTCGGCGATGCTGTTTGACGCCGGCGCGACGCCCCGTTTTGGCCGTGTTGACGAAGGCAGCACCGTCACCGATTACGACGAAGACGAGGTTGCCCGCAAGACCTCGATTCATAGCGCCCTTGCCTATCTTGATTGGAACGGCACGAAGATCAACCTGATCGACACGCCCGGCTTTGCGGCGTTCATCCTCGACGCCAAGACGGCGCTGCGCGCTGCCGACGCCGCGCTCGTCATCGTTGATGGCATCAGCGGCGTCGAAGTGCAGACCGAAAAGGGCTGGAGCTTTGCCGAAGAGTTCGACCTGCCGCGCTTGCTCGTGGTCTCCAAACTCGACAAGGAGCGCTCCAACTTTGAAGCGGCGGTCAATTCGATCACCGACACATTCGGGCGTTCCGCTGTGCCGTTGCAACTCCCCATTGGCTCTGAGAGCCAATTTCAGGGTGTCATAGACCTGGTTCATATGCGCGCTTATATCTTCGAAAAGGACGGCAGCGGCAAGTCGAAAGAGGGCGACATCCCGTCTGATCTGCAAGCTGCCGCCACCGCGGCCCGCGAGCGCATCATTGACGTGGTCGCCGAAACGTCCGAAGAGTTGATGGAGAAATACTTCGCCGAGGGAACCCTGAGCGACGACGAGTTAATCCCCGGCATCAAGCAGGCGGTCTGCGAGCGCCGCCTATTTCCGATCTTCATCGCCAGCGGCGTTGCCAACATCGGCGTCCATTCGTTGCTGAACGAAATCGTCGAACTCGTGCCCGCGCCCGATGACCTGGGCAAAGTCAAAGGCCGCACCAGCGCCGACAGCGAGGAAGAGGTCGAGCGTGAGGTGAGCGACGCCGCGCCGTTCTCGGCTTTCGTCTTTAAAACGGTCGCCGACCCGTTCGCCGGTCGCATCACTGTCATGAAGATTATTTCCGGCTCGGTCAAAGCCGACGCGACAGTTTATAACTGCACCAAGAACACCCAGGAGCGCTTAGGCCCGCTCCATGTTTTACAAGGCAAGGCGCTCGAAAAGATTCCCGAAGCGCACGCCGGCGACATCATCGCCGTCGCCAAGCTCAGAGAGACGGCGACCGGCGATACCTTCTGCGACAAGGCAACGCCCATCGTTTACGATGCCGTCAAGCTGCCGACGCCGGCCATCGCCTTTGCCATTGTGCCGAAGTCGCGCAACGATGAAGACAAGCTGTCGCAGGCCCTGCACAAGATGCTTGAAGAAGACCTGGCGCTGCGCTTCGACCGCGACCCGCAGACCAAAGAGTTCCTGCTCGCCGGCTCTGGCCAGACGCACATCGAGGTCGCGGTCAATAAGCTCAAGAAACGCTATGGCGTCGAGGTCACGCTCAATCCGCCGAAAGTGGCCTATCTCGAAACCTTCAAGGGCCGCGCCGAGATCGTTGGGCGCCACAAGAAACAGACCGGCGGTCGCGGCCAGTTTGGCGAGGCTACGGTGGTCTTTGAATCCTTGCCGCGCGGCGGCGGCTTTGAATTCGTTGACAAGATTTTCGGCGGCTCAATCCCACAGCAATGGCGGCCTGCGGTCGAGAAAGGTATCAAGGATGCGGCGGCGCGCGGCGCGATTGCCGGCTACCCGCTCGTGGATTTCAGGGTCGAGCTAATAGACGGCAAATTCCACGCGGTTGACTCCGACGACCACTCTTTCCAGATGGCCGGGCGCAAAGCTTTCCGCGCCGCCAT
>JBJMGU010000154.1:0-17931 GCA_045807765.1 Blastocatellia bacterium | reverse complement strand
TCCAGGGTTAATCATTACTAATCAACAGGAGGCAAAAATCATGGCCCGTCAAAAACGCACATCCCCGGTTCTGGAAACCGCCCACCAGCGATTAGCCGGTTTGAACTCGATCACTCCGCCGCCGGATTTCGGCCCTAACTTGACGCTGGCGGCCTACTCGACGCAAATCACCAATTTCAGCACCCGACTCGATAACTACAACCAGATGCTCGCGGCGCTCGATGAGCTGCAAAATCAGATTGAGGCCGACGAAGCCAGCTTGCGCGAAGCCAACAAACGCATGCTCTCCGCCGTCGAGGCGCACTACGGCCCCGACAGCAATCAGTACGAGCAAGCCGGCGGCACCCGCCTGCGCGACCGCAAGCGCCCCGCACGCAAAGCGCCGGCGAAAGCCGCAACTTAAACGCGCACCGGCGAAGAATCTGCCGGGAAGAAATAGAAGAAAATCACGGCAGCGTGATGGCGGCCCGGTAAGCGCGAGCCGTTTACTCACTCGACAAGGCGCGCGGAGAGACAAGTTCCGCGCGCCTTGTCGTTTATCGGCGGTGGCTTTATTGTGCGAGAGAATTTGCTATAGTCATCCTGCAAATCCACTCGAACAAGGAGCCATAAAATGAAACCGCTGATGAAGCTGCTTGTGACTTTTGTGCTGCTCGCCGGCTGCGCCATGGCACAGGACATCCCCGCGCGCTGGGACGAGCTGACGGCGAGCGACTGGCCCAAAGCCTTAGAGAAATCGGCCTATACCTGCATTCTGCCTATCGGCATTTTAGAGAAACACGGCCCGCACGCGCCGATGGGCTCTGACCTGATACAGGTTCGCGAATACGCGGCGCGCGTCACCAAGAGCGAATACGCCGTGGTCTTCCCGGATTACTTCTACGGGCAGATTTACGAGGCGCGGCACCAGCCGGGGACCTTCGCCCTGCCAAGCCATCTGGTGTGGGAAATGCTCGACGCGACCTGCGAAGAGATCGCCCGCAATGGCTTCAAGAAAATCTTGATCGTCAACGGCCACGGCGGCAATCCGCAACTGCTGCGCTTCTTCGTGCAGTCGCAGCTCGAGCGACGGCGCGATTACGTCGTCTACTTTTATGATCCCGGCGCGGAGCCTGACCTGGCGGAAACGGTCAGCAAGCTGCGCAAGTCAGACCCGGCGACCGATATGCACGCAGGCGAGCGCGAAACCTCGACGCTGCTCTACCTGCGCCCTGATCTGGTGAAGATGGAGCATGCCACAGACGAATCGGGCGAGAACCAGAAGCGGCTGGCGCTGCCTGATCTCTACACGGCCATCTGGTGGTACGCGGCGTTCCCGAATCATTACGCCGGCGAAGGCGCCAAGGCGAGCCGCGAGCTGGGTCAGGCGATGGTCGAATACCGCATCGCCTCACTGGCGCGCGCCCTGCGCACGGTGAAGGCCGACACTAAGACCCCGGAGATTCAAAAGGAATTTTTTGACCGCGTGAAGAAATGAGCCGCGCCAAGTTATGAGCGGTTGCGCTCATAGACGATGCAGATGCCTTCAAGCGTGATGTTGGCTTCGACCGCTTCGATCAATCGCGAGCCGCGACTGATGAGCGGCGCCAGGCCGCCCGTGGCGATGACCCGCGTGCCTTCGCCCAGCTCGGCCATCATGCGCTCAAGCACACCGTCTACGAGGGCGATGTTGCCATAATACAGCCCCGATTGAATGCTCTGCGCAGGGGTTGTGCCGATCAATTTATCGGGGCGGCGAATGTCTGTGTTGCGCAGCCGCGCCGCCCGCTGAAAGAGCGCGTCGGCGGAAATCTGTATGCCGGGATAGATGATGCCGCCCAGATATTCGCCCGCCGCTGAGACCGCATCAAAGGTCGTCGCCGTGCCGAAGTCTACGATGATGCACGGGCCACCATACTTCTCGAATGCCGCCACCGCGTTGACGACGCGGTCGGCGCCGACTTCGCGCGGATCGTCATACAACACAGGCATGCCGGCGTTGAGCGTCGTGATAAACAACGGCTCAAGCTTGAAGTAGACCTGCGCCATCTTGTGCAGTGTGAAATCGAGCATCGGCACAACCGACGAGACCGCCATCGCCGTCACCGCTGACGAGTCGAGCCCGGCCAGGTCAAGCAGCGTGCGGCACATGATGCCGTACTCGTCTACGGTGCGCTGGCGTTCGCTGGTCAAGCGCCAGTGATGTTTAAGCTCGCGGCCTTCGTAAAGGCCGAGCGTCGTATTGGTATTGCCTACGTCGAGAACCAGCAGCATAGCGATTCATTCCTACCTGGCCGGCGGACGACTGAGTATTGCACAGCCCTTAAACACGAGCAAACCGGGCGAGCTTCAAGTCTTTCTCAGGCGAATCTCGCCGGCGACGATCTCGCGGCGCTCGCCGCTTGCCATCTCGACGATGAGTGCGCCCACAGGCGACAGCCCGCGCGTCACGCCTTCAACGACGCTGTCGCCGTTTTCGACGCGGACAGCGCAGCCGTGAGCATAAGATGACAGCGCTTGCCAGCGGAGGATGATCTCGGACGGCTGGCCGAGGGCGATTCGGTACCAGGCTTCGAGCCGCTCAAGCAAGAGCGCGGCGCATTCATCGGGTGTCACCGGCTGGCCGCTTTCGATAGCCAGTGATGTCGCCACGCCTTGTAATTCGCCGGGAAATTCGCGTTGGCCGAGGTTGACGCCAATGCCCAGCACGGCGTAACCGAGCCGACTTTTCTCGATAGAGCTTTCAACGAGGATGCCGCAGATTTTCCTGCCGCGCGCGTGAATGTCGTTGGGCCACTTGATGTCAACCGCGAGGGCGTAGTCCACAGAGAGTGTTTCGGCGACGGCGACGGCGGCAGCCAGCGTAAGGATCGTCGCCTGGGCGGGCGCTAATGGCGGGCGCAGGATAACCGAGAGGTAAAGCCCCTGCCCCATCGGCGAGGCCCACCCGCGCCCTTGCCGCCCGCGCCCGCGCGTCTGTTCGCGCGCCAGAATAGTCACGCCTTCCGGGGCGCCTTGCGCGGCCAGCTCGCGCGCCAGATCATTGGTCGAAGGGAGTGAGTCGAATCGCAGAATCGCGCCGCCAAGACGAGACATAGCAAGTTGCGGGTTCTAGTTTCGCATGGATAGTTCGACAAAGCGGTTGGTGGCATTGAGCGCAGCTTTGACCGCGGCGTCCATCTCCGCGCCGGCAATCTGGCAACTGCCGAAGACCTGAACCTCTTTGCCTTCAAAGACGATGTCAACGAGTACAGCTACAAGGTCTTTGCCGAGCGCGTTGACGTGATCGACGTCGGCCAGTCGCGCCGTGAAGCGTTGGCCGACCGCGGCTTCGATGGCGCTAAGCGCGGCAGTCGCCGCCGCTTTCAAGTAGCCGACCGGCTCATCACCAGTCGCGGCTTCCGCGGCAAAGGACTGCCCGGCGTAACTCACCGAGACGCGTACACGGCTTGTCGCGCTGCCCTCGTCCAGCACATCGGCCCGGTCATAGCGTAATCGCATCTGGCTGTCTGGCATGTTCGAGCTTCCGGCCTTCAGGGGTTTCTTCAGCCTGGAGGTCATCCAGACCTCTCACTGTAAACCGAAAATCGCAAACTGCAAACAGAAAATTAGAGGGGCGCGATCTTCAGACTGATATCGACCGCGGTGGCCGAGTGAGTGATGGCACCGACCGAGATTAGATCAACGCCGCACTCGGCGATGCCACGCACGGTTTCCAGGTTGACGCCGCCCGACGCCTCGATCAACACGCCGGGAGCCTGTTCGCGGATCAACTGCACCGCCGCGCGCATCTCGGCTGTCGCCATGTTGTCGAGCATGATGACGTCGGCGCCGGCCTTCAAGGCTTCGCGCAGTTGTGCTTCGTTTGCGACCTCGACTTCGATGCGCATCAGGTGCGGCACGCTGCCGCGCGCCAGCTCGATGGCGCGGCGCACGCTGCCGGCCAGAGCGATGTGATTGTCTTTGATCAGCACGCCGTCATCGAGGCCGAAGCGATGATTGAAGCCGCCGCCGACCGTCACCGCGTACTTTTCGAGCGCCCGCAAGCCGGGCGTCGTCTTGCGCGTATCAACGATCTTTGCGCCGGTGCCGTCTATGGCATCAACAAACCGTTTGGTCAGCGTTGCCACGCCCGACAGTCTCTGCAACAGGTTCAATGCCGTGCGCTCGCCGATCAACAGGACATCGGCAGGACCTTCGATGCGCGCAAACTCGCTGCCCGCGCCAATAGCGTCGCCGTCAAAAGCCCGCGACTCGATCTGTATCTGCGTGTCGAGCGACGAAAAGACCGCCTCGGCGATCTCAAGACCGCAGAGCGTGAAGTCCTGCTTGGCAAGGAAGCGGCCACGCGCTGCCAGGCCGCCGCGCACCGTCGCCGCCGTCGTGATGTCGCCGCGCCCCATGTCTTCCTTCAACAGGTCGCCGGCCAGGGCATAGATCATTCCAATGTCGAGTTCCATATCGAGTTGTGTCGCGCAAGGCAGTTAGCTTGCGCTACCGTGCGCTATGCGCCGAGCGCCTTCAAGGTCTCTTGCAGCTTACTAATCTCGCCCATCAATTCGTCGTGACGGGCGCGCGTCTGCTCGACGACGTCGCGCGGCGCGCGGTCTACGAACGAGGGATTGCCGAGCCGCGTCTGCATTCCCTTCACTTCGTTTTCCTTGCGGCTGATCTCTTTGCTGATGCGCTCGCGCTCCTTCGCCTTATCGATCAAGCCGCCGAACGGCACGGCGATCTCCATGCCGGCGACGATATCGCGCGCGGCGTCATCAAGCGCCGGCAAGCTGTTGCTGATGTGGATCGCTTCGACGCGCGCCAGCCGCTTGAACTGCTCGACGTTGGCCGTGACCAGCGCGTTAAGGCGCTCATCAGCAGTGGCGATATGCACCGTGAGCCATGCCGAGACCGGGATGTTCATGACCGAGCGAATGTTGCGCACCTTGGTGATCAAGGCAATGATCGTTTCCATCTGCTCGCGCGCTTCGCGGTCTTCGCGGCTCGGATCGGCTTCAGGCCACGCGGCAATCATGATCGATTCGCCCTGGTGCGGCAGGCGTTGCCAGAGTTCTTCGGTGATGAACGGCATCAGCGGGTGCAGCAAGCGCAGGCTAGTTTCGAGCACGTAGACGATGCGGTTGCGCGCCGCACGCACTTCCGCGGTCTCTTCTTTGGCGGCGAACTGCGTCTTTGAAAACTCGATGTACCAGTCACAGAACTCGTCCCAGAAGAAATGGTAGAGCGTCTGCGCCGCTTCGTTCAGCCGATAATCGGCGAGCGCTTCGGTCACCTGTTGAATCGTTGCATTCAGCTCCGCAAGTATCCAGCGGTCGGCGAGCGCATCGGACGGCTCCCAGTGCGCTTCGACCTGTGCGCCGTCGCCAAGATTCATCAGCACAAAGCGCGTCGCGTTCCAGATTTTATTGGCGAAGTTACGCGCCTCTTCGACCTGCGGCTGGCGATTGTCGCGGATTTGCGCGAAGCGAATATCCTGCCCTTTGGCCGAGCGAATCAACAGCGCAAAGCGCAGCGCATCGGTGCCGTAGAGCGCCGTCACTTCGAGCGGGTCAACGCCTGTGCCGAGCGATTTGCTCTGCCGCCGGCCCTGCTCGTCCAGCACCGTGGCGTAGATGTAAACATCGTGGAAGGGAATCCCACCAACGAAATCGATTCCCGTCATGATCATGCGTGACACCCAGAGGTAGATAATGTCGCGCGCCGTGATCAGCACAGACGTGGGATAGTAAGTCTCAAGGTCTGCGGTCTGCTTGGGCCATCCCAATACGGCGTGCGGCCAGAGCTGTGACGAAAACCAGGTGTCCAGCACATCATTGTCCTGAGTGATCGCGCGGCCAGCGGCTTTCGCCTGCGCCTCGGCTTCAGAGCGCGCGACAATGTACTGGCCGTCTTCCGTATGCCACACAGGAATACGGTGGCCCCACCACAACTGCCGCGAGATCGTCCAGTCGCGGATGTTCTCCATCCAGTCGAGGTAGGTGCGCCCGAAACGATCCGGCACAAACTGCACCTTGTCTTCCTTCACCACGTCAATCGCCGGCTGGGCCAGTTCTTTCATCTTCACGAACCACTGCTCAGACAACAGCGGCTCGATCACCGTGTGGCAGCGGGCGCAGAGCGCTGTCGGCACTGTGTAGTCTTCGACCTTCTCGATCAGGCCCGCCGCTTCGAGGTCTTGCATGATGCGGTCGCGCGCCGCGAAGCGATCCAACCCGGCATAAGCCCCGGCGGTCTCGTTCATCGTTCCCTGCTCATCGATGACGATGACCATCTCCAGGTTATTGCGCAGCCCGGCTTCGTAATCGTTCAGGTCGTGCGCCGGCGTCACCTTGACCGCGCCGCTGCCGAATTCGGCCTTGGCATAATAATCGGCGATCAGCGGAATCTCGCGGCCCACCAGCGGCAGCACGAGCGTCTTGCCGACTTTGTCTTTGTAACGCTCATCACTCGGATTGACGGCGACGGCGGTATCGCCGAGCATGGTTTCCGGGCGCGTCGTCGCCACCACCACATAGCCCGAACCGTCTTTGAACGGATAGCGCAAATGGTAGAGCTTGGCGGCGCGGTCTTCGTGCTCGACCTCGATGTCAGAGATGGCCGTCGCGCAGCGCGGGCACCAGTTGATGACGCGCTTGCCGCGATAGATCAAGCCGGCTTCCCACCAGCGCACGAAGCATTCCATCACTGCATTGACGTAGCCTTCGTCCATCGTGAAGCGCGTGCGATCCCATTCAAATGAGCAGCCCAGGCCACGCAACTGAAAGAGAATCCGCCCGCCCGATTGGCCGACGAATTCCCAGACGCGCTCAAGGAATTTTTCGCGCCCGATGTCGTGGCGTGACAATCCCTCCTTGCGCAGCTCCTTTTCGACGACGTTCTGCGTGGCGATGCCGGCGTGATCGGTGCCCGGCACGCAGAGCACGCGATGCCCCTGCATGCGCTTCCAGCGCAGCAGCACGTCGTGGATGGTGTAGCAGAGCGCGTGGCCGATGTGCAGCGACCCAGTGACGTTCGGCGGCGGGATGGTGATGCAATAGATGGGGCCGTCGCCCTGCGGCTTGAAATAGCCCCGCTCGTCCCAGAAGGGATACCAGCGCCCTTCGGCGCTGTGCGGCTCGTAAGCTTTCGCAATCTCAGTCATACGGTTCTCGATTTGCCTTTCAATTGCAACTAATAATTAAAAGGGATAGCGAGGCAGCGGTCAACCTCTCTATCCCTTTTGTGTGGCGTATGCGATTGAATGACGCAGCGTGCGGCTTAACGCTTGGCGACCTCTTGCGCGGTCACTTCTTTGATCACGCGCTCGACGCAATCCGGCACGACTTCCCAGGCGATTTCGCGCACCACGGAATCACTGAGCTGGGCAACAACGCGGCGGACAATTTCATCCATCAGCGCCGGCGACAGCTCGACAGTACCCGCAGCAACGGGCGCTGGCGGCGCGGCGGCGTCTTCGACAATCGGTGTGGCGTCTTCGACGACCGGCGCGGCGGCTTCGACAACCGGATTGGGCTGAGTGTTGAAGGCGGCGGCGTCTTCGCTGAAGCGGAACGATTCAGCCGCTTCCACAGGCTGCGGGGCCGCGGCCTCGGCAGGCTCGTCAACCGGCGTCGCTTCGATGTCTATAGCCGCAAAGCGCGCCTCTTCATCCGTCCACATCGAAGAGGTCGTGAACCTGGCTTCGGCGAGAGGTCGCGGCTCGGCGGGCTCTTCCTCTTCGACCGGCTCGAAGCCGAACCCTGTCTCGCTGGCTGCCACTTCTGCCGGCGGCGCAACTGTCTCTGACACCACAGGCGCAGCCAGCGGCTCGGCGGGCATCTCGACCTCAAAATCAGCCGGCGCTACCGGGATTGCTACATCAACCGGCGATGCCTGACTTGCTACGGCTTCCACCTGAGCGGCGTCGCTGGCGACGGCTTCGGCGGTGCCTTCGACGGGGCCTTCGTCAAGCACATCGCCGAGCGGGTCATCAAGGTTGAACAGCGCCGATTGATCAATCGCCGGGTCAGTCATCGTCACTGCCACATCAGCGTGGTCAGCGGTCGGCGCTGCCGGCATCTCTAGCGGGTTGGTGTCGATGGCGCTTTCGACCGGCGCGGTCGGCGTGGGCATGGTGAGCAGGGTCGTCTTGAGAACTTCGGGCTCCGGCACAGCTTCCGCGGTTGCCTCGGTCAACTCATCGGCCTGTATGCCGCTGGTATCAACGCTCGCCGGTTCGCGCACGTCCAGATCGAAGGCGAATGGCTCGCGAGCCGGTCGCGTCATTGCCGGAGCCGGCTGGTCGAAATCGAGCAGCATCTCTTCAGTCTCGTAGCCGAATGTCGAAGGCACACCGGTGCTGTTCTCCTGGCCAGTTTCGGCGAGTATGGAATCCGGCTGACTGGCCGCAAGGTTCGCGGACGACGGACTCGCCTGCGGCTCGGCAAACAGATCTTCAAGGCCGAACGCTTCAAACGGCGCCTCGTTGTTGGCAAACGACAGGTCATCGGTTTGGCGCAGTATATTGCCTTCCGCGAAGGCCGCTTCGTCGGGCGCTTCGGCAACCTGCACTTCGATGGGCTCGACGGCGTGCAGCGCTTCGTTTGATTCAAAGGCGTAATTGAGCGGCATGGTCGCGCCCGCGGCGGGCGGTGCGTTCGGGCTGGCCATCGTCGGCAAGTCGAGATTGAACGGCTGCGACAGATGTGTGGTTGGGCGCGCTTCGACAGGTGGCACCATAACCGGTGCAACGACGGGCAACGCGGCGATGGGTGGTGGCGTCAACGGCTCGACCGGTGCGGAATTCACGCCAGCGGACGGCAGGGGCCCCGTGCGCGGCTTGCTGCTGGCGCCGATCAGCCTGCGCACGGTGTCAACGAGGGTGCGCGATTCAAAAGGCTTGGTCAGATGGGCGTCGGCTTTGACGCGGTGCGCTTCGGCCTGGTCAAACGGCTCGAAAGCGCCGACCAGGAGGATGACCGGAATGTGCTGAAACGGCGGATTATTCTTAATCGCTTCGCACAGCTCGTAGCCATTCTTGCCGGGCATGAAAATGTCTGCCAGCACCAGATCGGGTTGCACATCGGCCAAGCGGCGTTCGGCCTGGTCGCCGTTGCTGACCGCGACGACTTCGATGCCTTCGTCGGCAAAAGTGAGATTGACTACTTTTTGGATGGTGATGCTGTCATCCGCAAGGAGGATTCTGTTTGCCATCGTCCTTTTCCCTCAATTCGGCTTCGACCACAAGGCCCAGGAGCCCCGCGGCAGATCAACCGAACACCGAGTCTGACGGGTTGTTAATGTCTTACGCCGTCTGATGATTCAATGCGACGAACTTCAGGGGCTGAAAACCGGATAAAAGAGCAGCGGTGTTGAGGGCGCAAGCCATTGCAGCCTGCCGAAGTCACTGTCTCAGTGCGCGATCTTAGCACAAAATAAATCGCATGTCTCTAGTTAAACACAACAAGAAATGGGGCGACGCGGCGAAGAGAAACCTGGCGACAGGGAGCCGTTTTGTTCCCTCGCCGTGTCTCCGCGTCGCCGCGTCCCGTATCGCCGTATCCTATTCGATGCGTGCGCGGTTTGGCCGGCCACTTGGGTCGCGCAGCCAGAACTGCCGGACATTCTCATCTGCCGGTTGCACGACATCGGCAGCCGCGCCGCAGGCAAACGGCGTCGCGGTGATGCGGATGTCATCGATGAACCAGCCCTGATAGCCGTCAAGCACGCCGGTCGCTTCGTCAAAGCCCACCTGGAAACGGAGCTTGATGCGCTGGCCGACGAAGTCGTCGAGGTTGACGATCACCTGACTGAAGACGCCTGCCTTGCCGCGCGCCGTCCACGCGAAACGGCTGCCGAGCGGGTTGCTCGACGCCGATGTCACTTTGCCGTCATAACCGCCGACCAGCATACGCGAGCCGAGGTCTATCCAGGTATCGCCATTGTCGGTCGAAAGCTCCAGTATGCCGCCGTCAAAGCCCGGCTCGAAGTTGAAGATGTGATAAAACGACAATCGCACGCTGCCGACATTGCTGGGGATATTAAACGACTTCTTGGTGAAGAGCAGCGCATTCAGCGTGTCGTTCTCCGATTTGCCAGGGTCAACCACGTGATAAGACATGGTGCCGCTGTGCGCAAAGCGGTTCGTCGTTTCAAAGCCTTTCTTCATCTTCCACTTGACGTTGCCGCCGTCAACATCGTCGTCAACGATTGTCGTCGGTGCGCCGCTCGCTCGGCCCGCGCGAATACGCACCGGCAGCTTGTACTTGCCGGCACCGGTATTCACTTCCAGTTGCAACTGCGCGACGGAGCTACAACGCAACGCCGAAGGAATCTGCAACGCGAACGGCGCGCTCGAACTCTTCGACGAGCCCGGCGCAATCATGCCAATCGCATCGCCCGCAAGCGTGGCGCTGACTGTCTGGTTGCCGACCGTGAGCGACAAGGTGGCACCTGTGACATCGGCGGCGGTGGTCGCCGACTGGTTGGCAATCGTTACGGTGATCTGCGCCTGTTCGCCGGGGATCAGCGCAGCGTCGGTCGCGTTGTTGCTGTGCTTGATGCTGACGCCCGCCGACACGTCGCCGGTGTTGTCAATGGCAAGCACAGGCACGGCGGCCTCGCGCCCGTTGCTGACGATCAGCGCAAAGTCCTGGTCGAGCGCCTCACCGGAATTCGGCACACCGTCGCCGGCGATGAGCGTCGGCTTGACACGAATCACGAACGGCCCGGTCGTGCCCGCAGGCAGACGCACACCCTGCGTGTTGTTGAGAAAGTCTACCGTGCCGCCGGCCTGCGAATACTGGCCGTTGAAATTGTTCGCCTGATAGACGACGCCGCCGACGACGACTTCGAGGTTAAGCTGATTGACGAACGGCGCATTGCTGAATTCAGCGCCCGGCGCGTCTGTGTAAGCCAGCATGACGCGAAACTCTTTCGTCGGGTCGCTGATGACGCCGGTGACCGCGAACGGCGCGCCGCCCGATTGCGTGAAGGTGCGGTCGGGCGATTGGTCATAGAGAATGCGGTCTGTGGCTTCGAACATGCGCCCGATGTTGAGCAGGCCCCACCCCTGGTGCGGCCCCGGCAGGCTGTCATTGCCGAAATTGCCGCCGAGGTAGCTGGTCGAGTTAAGCAGCAATGCCTTGACCATGGCCGGGCTAGGCTCGTGGCTGATCTGCCCGCGCAGCCACTGGAACGCCAGCGCCGCCGCGCCCGCCACCAGCGGCGTCGAGTGACTGGTGCCCGATGACCAGGTGTAGAGCTTCTGCCCTGTCGGGTAGTATTTATCACAGACGCCGAGGTTGTTGGGATTGGCGGCGTCATAGATCGGGTCTTGCGAAGCCGCGCCGGTGATGTGCGAGCCGGGGGCGACGAGATCGGGTTTGGAGCGGCCATCTTGAATCGGCCCGAAGCCCGAGAAGAAGACCACGTCCTGCGCGTTGTCGGCGCTTACCTGGCTGAGGCCGCAACCGTCGCGCTCGCTTGCCGAGCCGCGCACGTTCTCGCTCAGACCGACGGCGATGGTATTCTTGGCGCTGCCGGGGATGGCGACCGACGGCGCCTTATCGCCGTTGTCGCCGTCGTTGCCCGCCGCAAACAGAATCACCATGCTCTGGTTGCCGTCTTGTAACGGATCGGCATCGCGCACTAGATAATCATAAGTCGCGCAGTCGTCGCTGTAGAGGTTGCAGAAACCGTTATCCAAATTACAAGCGCCCCAGCTATTGCTGGAGATGCGCGCGCCACCACGATAGGCATTCGCCAGCAGATCGCCGTAAGAGAATTGCCCGAAGCTGCCATTGTCCTTGAAGACTTTCGAGATGCCGAGGCGCGCAAACGGTGCCGCTCCGAGGCCATACGAATAGCCGCTGGCGTCGTTATAGGCGGTGCCCGCCTTGTTGTTGAAGCCGGCGGCGATTGAAGCGTTGATCGTGCCGTGGCCTTCCGGGTCGTGGGTCGCCGCGGAGTGCGTGTCGCCGCTGAAATCCGCGAGGTAAGCGATACGCGACAAGCCCGCCGCGTCGGTGAAATCGGCGTGCATCTTGGTCGGGTCGTCCGAGCCAATGTCGAAGCCTGTGTCGGAGATGTCAATGGCAAAGTTGAAATCACTGGTGAAACCGAGCGAGTTCAAGAAGGCCAGATAGCCAGGCGAGGTCGGGCGGCTGAAGAAGACATTGTTGACCGTCTCGTTGGTCAACTGGCCGGCGGCGATCTGGTTGGCGCGCTCGTCCATCGGGTGCGGCTCGGACCACGGCTCGATGCCGAGAACGTCCGGCAGTTGAGCCCACGCTTTGACGTTGAGCGCTTCGGTCAGCACCTTGACGTGCAGCTTGCCTTCGGTTCGGTACTCAGGCATCAACACGGCGCGCGACGACGATTTGATCTGCGCCACGGTCGCTTCGGCTTCGGGCGTGTCGAGCACGGTGACGGTCATGCCGGTCTGCGCGATGGAGTCGAGCTTGATGTGCGGATCGATCTTGTACGCCGGATGATAAGGCCCATCCCACTGCACGACATCGCCGCTATGCCGCAGCCCGCCGAGGCGGTTGATCTGTGCCGCCGAGCCCCAGACCAGATAGGCATTGTTCGGCACGTAGCCAACGACGCGCACGCCTGTGGCGCGGACGGCGGCGAGCGCTTCGGGCGTCGGCGGCCCGAACAACTGCACCAGGCGCAGGGCGTGCGCCGCTCCGGCGGTCTGTCGCAAATCGTCAGCGACTATGGGCTCCTGGCCTGTGGTATCAATCTGCCCGCGCTTGAGCAGCACGAGGTTCAAATCGTCGCGCAACTGCGCCCGCTCAAGCGCTTGCGGGGCAAGCCGGTCGAGCGTTTCGCTACTGACTTCGACCACCGAATAGGCGTTAAAGCGGCGCGCTTTGGCGATGACGCGGGCGTCTTGCAAAGCTTGCTGAAGCTCGCGGTCGGCGTTCGGGATGACAAGTTTGTGGCGAGCGCCGGGGCTGCGGTAAGCAAGCGGCGTCGCCGTTGCCGCGCCGCGCTTCTGTGACGGCTGCTCGACGACTAACTTGGGCTTCTGCTGCCCGCTGTCAGAGCGCGTCGGCAGCGCGCCGACCACGGCGACCAGCAGCAACAGGACAGTAACCAGCGATGATTTCAACCAGAATGCTTTCATCAAACTACTCCTGAAAATGAGTGGGTTGCAATTGTTTCAATCCACACCGCGCTGTGCCGGCGAGGCGGACCGAAGGGCGCACGGATTATCAACAACTAGCTGATTAAGACGAGGAAGAGGCTCGATCCGGCCTGCCATCGAGCGCGTCACGTTGATCAGCCATTACAATGAAGAGCAACAATAACTTTATCGTATCTCGGCGTGGTGTCAAGGATTTGCATCCCGGTTTATTGCGAGTGACCTGGGCCGCAATCAAAAAATCACAAACCTTGTCTTTGTTTGACAAACTCGCGCCGCGCGCCATACAATCGCCGACGAGTCAACACCTATGCCGCGCCATCTGCACATCCTCAGTCGCGCCGCCGGCAAACTCTTTGCCGCGCTGCTTGTCATCTTCGCCGCGGCAGCCTTCGCCCGAGCGCAGCAGCGACCCTTGATCACCGAAGATGTTGACGTGGTCAAACCCGGCATCATCCGCGTCGAGACCGGCTTCGAGTTTTTGCAGGACATCAAGTTCCCGCTCTCCGGCCTACGCGGCGACCTGACGAAAGTGCTGGACACGCGGGTCAGCGTCGGCCTCTCGCCGATGGTCGAATTTCAGATCGAGTGGACGCCGCAGAATCTCTTATCGATTAAAGGCCACGGCCCGACGCCGCTTGATCTGAAGCTCGGCGCCAATCCCCGCGACACCAACGACACAGGCGACGTCACCGTGTGGATGAAGATGAAGCTGCGCAACGAGACGCGCATCACGCCGGCGCTCGGCTTCCGCTTCGGCGTGCAGTTGCCGAACTCGAATCAGGCGCGCGGCATTGGCAGCAACACCACAAATTTTTATGCGACGATCAATGCCAGCAAACGGTTGGCGGGCGGGCGCTTGAACGTCTTCGGTAACATTGGGGTAGGGATACTCGAAGCGCCGCTGTCGAACTTCACGCAGAACGACGTGCTGCTCTATGGCCTGGCGAGCATCTACCGGCTGAGCGACCGCGTCAACCTGGTCGGCGAAGTCAATGGTCAACACTCGACGCGCAAGCATGCGCCGCTCGGCACCGAAGATTACAGCACCGCGCGCCTCGGCGCGCAGATTCGCGCCCTCGGCCTGCGCTTCAACGCCGCAGGGGTCTTCGGCCTGTCTGACCGCGCCCCGAAGACCGGCTTTGTAATCGGCGTCACCTATGACTGGCAGGCGTTCGAGCCGATCAAATGAGCTGGCTCTCGCCGACGGTATTAGCAGTACGGATGGCTCAGGTTCTCAAGGTTGAACATTCTCTCTCAGGGCAAAACTGCCGCTCACGTTTGCCCGCAGTATAACAAGTCAGGAGGTTAGGTAATGATTGCAGCTTTAGTGAAACGCAGTATCGTTGCTCTATTCATTGTCGCTGGGATTATGCTGGTGGCGTCGCATTCGCACACCACGGGCGCGACGACGTTTGCAGATGGCCTCGAGTTACAGCAGCCACAGCAGCCGACGGCCAGCGGCGGGCAGCCGCAACAGCTCGCCGAAGAGCGCTTCAAGAACATTCAAATCTTCAAAGGCCAGCCGGCTGGGAACGTCATGCGGGCGATGGGATTCTTCACCCGCTCGCTCGGCGTCGAATGCTCGTTCTGCCATGTCCCGCACCAGATGGACAAGGACGACAAGGAAGAGAAGAAGACGGCGCGCACGATGTATCAGATCGTCCAGTTCGCCAACAAGTCCATCGGCAAGCCGCGCGTTTCGTGCTACACCTGCCATGCCGGTCATCACGAGCCGGAGGTGCCTGCCGAGTTCAGTCACGCGGTGATCGATGAGATGTTTAAGAAGGGCGCCGCCGAAAACAGCAAGCCGGCTGAAACCGTCTATAAGAATATTCAGGTCCTCAAAGGCCAGCCCGCCGGCATCGTCATGCCCACCATGCGGTTGATTGCCAAAGAGCTTGGCGTTAAATGTGACTTCTGCCACGTCGTCGGCCAATTTGATAAGGACGACAAGCCCCAGAAGACCACGGCGCGCCAGATGGTCGGCATGATGTACGGCATCGCCAAAGAGTTCACTCACGGCGAAGTGATGATCGGCTGTTACACCTGCCACAAAGGTCAGCCGCAGCCGGTTTCGATGCCGCCGCAGGAACCGGCCAAACCAGAAGAGAAGAAAGCGCCTGAATCAACGCCAAAGCCGGAAGATAAGAAACCGCCTCAATAACCACGCCTCGGCTGTGCGTTGTGGCATGGATCGATCCATGCCGCAACGCCACGGCATTCGCTTTCCAATCAACGCGGATAGATGACGATCCGGCGCATGGGCTCGCTGCCTTTGCTTTCCGATTGCAGGCCGCTGCGCTCGATGTAGAGATGTTGCAGGCGGCGGAGATGCTTGGGCTGCGGCGCTAGCTCTATGGGGCGACGCTGCTCGACGACTTCGAGCACGGCGTCTTCGACCTCCTGCATAGCGGCGTCTTCGTCAGCGCTGGGGCGGGCCGCGCCATAGACTTCGCTCAAGAAATTCTCCATCTGCGTCAGCGTGTTGTTGCGCAGAATGTGGACTTCGACGTTGCGTCCGCGCGCCTCTCTCAGCTTCTGCGACTGTCGCTTGGCGTGCGACTTCAAAGTCAGGACGACATCGGCTTCGGCGATGTCGTTGGTGACGATGGCCGGAACGCCAAGCTCGCCGATGGCGCGCTCCAGACGCTCGCGGCTGATGGCGTAAGGATAGATGCGCAGCCGCTTCTGTTTTCTATCGCCCGTCGCTTCGCCGTCGCGTCGCGGTGCCGCCTGGCGCTCGCGGTGCGGCCCACCGTTGCGGCCCGCGCCGTCCGAGCGCGCCTGACCTTGCTCCGGCTCGGTGATCGTGAAGGCGCCGCCGTCCTCGCGCTCGCGTAATTCGGTGCGCGGCAGGTAGCCGCGGAGCATCGTGTCAACCGCGTCAGAGACATCACGGTGAATCACCAGCAGGTCTTTGTGCTGAATCTCGATAAGGATGTCGAAGGTCGGCGGCGCTTTGCGCTCCAGCACCGTCTTCTGAGTGCCGCGCCGTCGCGCCTCTTCGTCCGAAAGCGTCACCGGCTGAATGCCGCCGACCAGATCACTGAGCGTCGGGTTGATCATCAGGTTTTCGAGCGTGTTGCCATGAACCGTAGCGATCAATTGCACGCCGCGCTCGGCGATGGTGCGCGCCGCGAGCGCTTCCTGCGCCGTGCCGATCTCGTCAATGACGATGACTTCGGGCATGTGATTCTCGACCGCTTCGATCATGATCTGGTGTTGATGCTCGGGGTCGGGAACCTGCATGCGGCGGGCGCGACCGATGCCTGGGTGCGGCACGTCACCGTCGCCGGCGATCTCGTTCGAGGTGTCAACGACAATGACGCGCTTGGCCAGATCGTCTGCCAGCACGCGCGCCGCTTCGCGCAGCAAGGTAGTCTTGCCGACGCCGGGCTTGCCCATCAGCAGAATGCTTTTGCCCGATTCGACCATGTCGCGAATGATGTCTACGGTGCCGAAGATGGCGCGGCCCACGCGGCAGGTGAGACCGACGATCTCGCCGATGCGGTTGCGGATGGCCGAGATGCGATGCAAGGTGCGCTCGATGCCTGCGCGGTTGTCGCGCGTAAAGCGCCCGACTCGGCTCTCGACATATTTCAGGTCTTCGGGCGTCACGACGCCGTCGTTGAGGTAGCGGGCTTCGCCAGGGTAGCGCGCTTCGGGCTGGCGTCCGAGATCGAGGACGACTTCGATGAGCGTTTCGATGCGGCCCTGCCGGTTGAGCGCCTCGCGGATGTGCGGCGGCAAAACCATCAGCAGAAAGTCGAGGTTGTCTGTCGAGACACGCTCCTGAGGATTGGTGATCGTCGCCACTGTCTGCTCCACTGAGGAAGATTGAAAGAGCCGGCTGTTCTAACGGCGCCCTGCATTGAGTGTACAACGAAAGCCCGCCGCTTGTCAGTCAACGGAATAGCAGTTGCCTCTTCTAGTCACGCTCCTACTCAGATGGCTTGAGCGCCCCCCGCGGTTAAGACACGGTTTTGCACCCTGATAGCTCCCGCTGGCGAGATTTGAACCTACTGCATCCTGACGCCGAGTAACGCGAAGTGTAAGTCGGCGGTTGCCATAATTTGTTACGTTATGTTGCGACTCAAGCCAACCTTTCCAGCCACGACCCGCCGCCGCGAGCGCGGTTTTTCGATCATTGAAGTAGCCGTCATCATGATGGTGATCGGCATCGCCGCCGCCTTCATCGTGCCGCAAGCGCTCTCCTGGATGCGGCTCTACCGGCTGGGCGTCGGCTCGCGAAACGTCGCGACCGCTTTGCAGCGAGCCCGCTACCTGGCGACTTCAAATAACGCCCGCGCCGCTGTCACGATCCCGGAATCCCAGCGCCTGCGCGTCGAGCAATACGGGCAGATGGCCGGCGCCGAAGCTCAGGTGCTGACGGCCATTGAATTGCCTAACGGCATCACGATTGATGAGCAAGCTCCCAGACAGGTCGCCTTTGACGGGCGCGGTATTGTCACGCCATTGCCGAACGACAACGTGACCATCCGCGTCAACAGCGCCGACGGCTATTACCAGCTCGTGGTGATCTCGCCGACCGGCCAGGTGACGCTCGCCGATCCGCAAAGAGATAAGAAGACCTAGGCGGCTCGCCGCCGCGCTTTGACCGCCTGACGATCAAAGCCTTGTGGGAGACGATATGAATCAAATGATTGCCCAGCAGACACACAGCGCCGCGCCGCAGGCTAGAGAGGCCGAAAGCGGCTTCACGCTGATCGAAGCGACCATCGCCATCTTCGTCACCGTCGTCGGCCTCATCAGCATGGCCGGCATGTTCACGATGGCGATGA
>JBJMGU010000153.1:0-21262 GCA_045807765.1 Blastocatellia bacterium | reverse complement strand
CGCCGGCCTTGACGATGGTGATCTTCGCCGGGTCAAGATGGCGGCGCAAGGCGGCGACGATCTCCGCCGGCGTCAGCGCCAGAACGCGCTTCTCAAAATCGGCGTCCCATGCCAGCGTGCGGTTCAAGAAGAGATAGCCCGACAGGCGGCCTGCCAGCTCGTTGTCCTGAGCGCGCGAGACCTGCCGTGACTGTAGCCAGCCCGACTTCGCGGCCTGCACTTCGTCTTCGGTGAAGCCGTCTTTCAGGGCGCGGGCAATCTCTTCCTTGAATGCCGCTTCCAACCGCTCGACGTTCTGCGGCGCGTAGATGGCATAGGCCATAAAGGCGCCGCTCTTGTCGAGCGAGCCGGCCTCCAACTGCGTGCCGACGCCGTAGCTGAGTCCTTCCTTCTGGCGAATGCGCGTTCCCAGCCGCGAGTTCAGGAAGCCGCCGCCGAGCATGTAATTGCCCAGCACCAGCGCCGGATAATCCGGGTCGTCGTCGCGCAGTTCAAGGTTCAGCCCGGCCAGGAAGAAGGCGTTTGCTTTGTCCGGGGTCTCAAGCGATTTGTTGAGCGGCGCGATGTCCTGATACTTGCGGGCGACGCGCGCGTACGGGCGCGGGCTCTTCCAATCGCCGAACAGCTCGCCTGTGAGCCTGGCGATCTCTTTGTCATCGAAATCACCAATCACCGCCATCTCACCATTCGACGCGCCATAGAAGTCTGTATAGAACTTCTTCACCTCGTCGAGGGTGAGCGCCTTCACCTCGGCGACATCTTCGTCGGGCGTCGAGACGTAGCTCGGATGACCTTTCGGGTAAGGCGTAAGGTGGCGGCGGAACTCGGTGATGGCGATTGACGTAGGCTCGCTACGTTGCTGCTCGATGCCGGTCAGGGCTTCTTCCTTGAGCTGCTCGAACTCGGTGGCCGGGAACACCGGCTGGCGCAGCACTTCGGCCACCAGCCGCAGCACTGCCGGCAGATTCTCGTGTGTCGTTTCAATGCTCACGGTCGCTGCGGTCGGGCCGCCGCTGACGCTGACGCGCGCCTTCAAGCGGTCAAACTCGTCTTTGAGCTGCTGACGCGTATGCTTCGTCGTGCCGCGCATCAGCATCTCGCCGGTAAGCTCGCCCGCCGTCGTGCGGTTCATCAAGCTCTTCTCGTCACCGTAGCGCAGCGTCATGGTGGCAACCACCGTGTTGCCACGCGTCTTCTTCGGCAGCAACGCCAGCTTGATACCGCTTGCCACCGGTCTTAGGGTGCGCGCTTCGATGTTGGCGGGCGATGGGTCGAAGGCTTCGCCGGCAGCGACCGCCGCGTCGCCCTTGTAATCTTTCACCATCGCCGCGATGTCGGGCGTCGGCGGAATCTCTGCGCGGTCGGGCTTGGCGGTCGGAATGAACTGGCCGAGCGTGCGGTTGGCAGGCTTTAAGTAAGCGGCGGCAACGCGCTGCACGTCTTCCGGCGTCACCTTGCGCAGGTGGTCGCGGTTCAGAAACAGCAGCCGCCATTCGCCCATGCCGATCCACTCGCTCAGCTCAAGGCCGACGCGCTCGGACGAGCTCATGTTCAGCTCGACCTGTTTGAGAATCTGGTTGCGAGCGCGCTCGACCTCTTCTTTGGTCGGCGGCGTCTTGGTGATCTCTTCAATGGTCGTAAGCAGCGCGTTGCGCGCTTCGTCAAGCGATGCTTCCTGCCGCACTTCAGCACCGAAGATCAATAGGCTCGGCTCTCCGAAGAGAACGGGGAAGCTGGTGATGCCGCTTGCCTTCTTGGTTTCAACCAATGCTTTGTGCAGGCGGCCCGATGGCGTGTCGGCGAGAATCTCGCCGAGTATGCTGACGGCGGCGGCGTCCGGGTGTGAGCCGGCAGGAACGTGATAGCCGGCCATGACCAACTGCACGTCACCGACGCGGCGCACGGTGACGGCGCGCTCGCCGTCCTGCGTCGGCTCGTCTGTGTAAATCTTCGGCAGCACGCGCGCCGGGCGCGGCAGGGCGGCGAAGTATTGATTGATCAGCTCAAGCGTTTTGGCTTCGTCAATCTTGCCGGCGACCAGCAGCACGGCGTTATCCGGTTGGTAGTATTTCTTATAAAATGCCTGCAAACGCTCGATGGGCACGTTCTCGATATCCGAGCGCGCGCCGATGGTTGACTTGCCATAGTTATGCCAGACATAAGCGGTCTCGAAGATGCGGTCGGTCAACACGCCCGCCGGGTCGTTCTCGCCCATCTCGTACTCGTTACGCACAACGGTCATCTCGCTATCGAGGTCTTTTTTGGCGACGAAGGAATTGACCATGCGGTCGCTTTCCAGGTCGAGCGCCCACTTCAAGTTCTCGTCGGTCGCCGCAAAAGTCTCAAAGTAGTTGGTGCGGTCAAACCATGTCGAGCCGTTCGGGCGCGCGCCGTGCGACGACAGCTCGGCGGGAATGTTGGTGTGCTTGGGCGTGCCTTTGAAGAGCATATGCTCAAGCAGGTGCGCCATGCCGGTCTCGCCGTAGCTTTCATGCTTCGAGCCGACCAGGTAAGTCATGTTGACGGTGACCGTCTGCTTCGACTGGTCGGGGAAGAGCAGCACGCGCAGGCCATTGTCGAGCCGGTATTCGGTGATGCCTTCGACCGAGGTAACGCGGGTCATGCCTTTCGGCAAGGCCGCGGCCTGTCCACCCTGCGCCGCCATCATTGCAGCGGGGCTCGCCCCCGCCATGCTGACGGCCAGGAGAACAGAGACAATCAATGATCGAATCTTGTTCGGATTAATAAACATCGCTTCTACTCCTTCTAATCCACATCATTCACGTTCACGGGTTCTGGCAGAGCGGTCTGCCAAACCCTTGGGCACTAAAATTCTTGATTCAGGGTTTCACGCGCCCGTCGTATCGGGCGACGATTCGCCACGCACCGCGCGGCTCTTCAGCACCAGGTATTGCTTGATGAATTCGTCGAGGTCGCCGTCAAGCACGCCATCAACGTCCGAAGTCTCGTGCTTGGTGCGTACGTCTTTGGCCAGCCGATACGGATGCAGCACATAGTTGCGAATCTGCGAGCCGAACGAGATGTCGCGCTTCGTTTCTTCCAACTGCGCGGTCTCGGCGCGGCGCTTCTCCATCTCCAGTTCATAGAGCCTTGATTTCAGAATGCGCATGGCGACATCGCGGTTCTGGTGCTGCGAGCGTTGATTCTGGCAGGTGACGACGATGCCGGTCGGCAGATGCGTAATGCGCACCGCCGAGTCTGTGACATTGACGTGCTGGCCGCCGGCGCCCGACGAGCGATAGGTGTCAACGCGCAGGTCTTTGTCGAGCACTTCGATCTCAACGTCCTCTTCAACGTCCGGGTAGACGAAGACCGAAGCGAAGCTGGTCTCGCGGCTCGAACCGGCATTGAATGGACTGAGGCGCACCAGGCGATGCACGCCGGCTTCTGCGACCATCAAGCCATAAGCGTATTCGCCCGCTACCGTGAAGGTCGCCGACTTAATGCCGGCCTCTTTGCCCGGTTGCTCGTCAACCAGCTCGACCTTAAAGCCGCGCCGCTCGGCCCAGCGCAGATACATCCTGAGCAGCATGCCGGCCCAGTCCTGCGCGTCGGTGCCGCCCGCTCCGGCGTTGATCGTGACAATCGCGTCGCGCGCGTCGTTCGGCCCCGAAAGCAGCATCGCGGTTTCGGCTTCATCAACTTCGCCTTCGAGCCGCGTGATCAGCGACTGCAATTCGCCGAGCGAGCCTTCGTCTTCGGAAGCGAATTCAAACAACACCGCGGCATCGTCAACGTCGCGCTCGAACTGGCTGGCGCGGGTGATGGCGGTTTCGAGCCGCGCCCGCCGCCGCAGCACTTTCTGAGCGCGCTGCTGGTCGTTCCAGAAGTCGGGCTGCGCTGTCGCTTCTTCGATTTTGCTTAATTCCGCGCGTTTGGTTTCCGGGTCAAA
Source organism: Blastocatellia bacterium (assembly GCA_045807765.1). Lineage (GTDB taxonomy): Bacteria > Acidobacteriota > Blastocatellia > UBA7656 > UBA7656 > DATENM01. Next base: position 17,349 of record JBJMGU010000153.1, on the reverse strand, counting down.
GAAACCTCCGCAACTCGGCGGCGCGCGCCGCCAGGTCGTCGTATTTCTGTCTCAGTTCTTCAATCATATCTCTTTAGTGACGAGTGACGAGTGACGAGTGACAAGACGAGAATGAATCGCTTCTTGTCACTTGTCACTCGTCACTCGTTACCCTTTCTGGAATGAATGATGTACCAACCAGAATCAGGCTCAACATCGCGCAGGCGACGGCAAAGACATCGCCGTGGCGCGTGTAAAAAGTCAGCGCCTCGGCCTGCGCTTCGTCCGTGGTCTTGACCTGCCAGACGCGCGTTGCGGTCTCGAACATCGGCGTTTCGCCTTCCGTCTGGCCTAGCGGATGGACGAAGGCCGAGAGCCCTGAATTCGTCGCGCGAATTACTTCGACGTTGTTTTCAACGGCGCGGAAGACGGCTTCGGCAAGCATCTGGCGCGGCATCGAAGTCGGGCCGAACCACGACTCGTTAGAAATCTGCACCAGCGCCGTTGCGCCATCGCGCCTCAGGCGACGCGCCAGGTCGGGCCGCGTCGCTTCAAAACAGATCAATGTCCCCAGCCGCGCGCCTGCCGCCTCGCCGAGCGTGAAACTGGTGCCCGGCGTGATGTCACCGACGAGCGCCCGTAGGTCTTTAGCAAAGGGAAACCACTTGCGCGCGGGAATGTATTCGCCGAAGGGAACAAGAGCCATCTTATCATATTCGGCGATCTTTTCTCCAGATGGGGCAATGACGAGCGCGCTGTTGTATTGCGTGTCGCGCCCGGTCGAATCCTTAGGAAAGCCCCAGCTATTCATCAGCAAAGTTGCGTGGTTGCGCCGCGTGAACGAAGCAATGCGCTGCTGTAGGCTGATGTCGCGGTCGTACTCGAAGTTCATCGGCGATTCGGGCCAGATGACGACACCTGCCGCCGCGCGATTGGTGGTTGCTGCCGTGTCGGTTAGCTTTTCCCCGGCGTTTTGCAGGGCTTGTTCTGAGAGGCGGAAGTGCTGAGTCAGCATCTGCTCGACAAATCGCTCATCATCCCAGTCGCCACCGATGGGCACGTTTGGCTGAATCATTGCGACATTGACCGAGCCGGCTTGCGCAGGATGAGCGGCGCGCAAGCGCTCGCCGTAAAGCACCGAGATGATCGCCAGTAGAATCACCGCCGTCAGCACAGCGAAGCCGCGCCGGCGCTCGAAATAGATCACCCCGAAGACCAGCGCCGTGCTGGCAGCGACCAGCAGGGCGCTAACCATATAGACGCCGCCCAGTCGCGCAATAGCGATCACCGACGGCTGAAACGCTTGCGAATAGCCGAGGGCGTTCCAGCCGACACCGCTGATTTGTAGCCTTAGCCACTCGCTTGCTGCCCACAGCACCGGCGCTGCGAGGATCGCCCAGCCGCCGAAGCGTTTGATGACCAGTGCCAGCAGTCCCGCGAACAATGCTGTAAAGACGCCCAGGGTTGCCGAAAAGACTAGCAGGATGACATAGCTCAGCCATAGCGCGATGTCGCCATAGTGATGCATCGAGTAAGTCACCCAGTAAGACGAGCCCATGTAGAAGATCGTCCCCGTCGTCCAGCCGAGAATGAATGCGCCCCAGAAACGGCGCTCGCGCGCCACTGCCATCACCAGCGGCGCCGTGCAGACCCACCCCAATGACCACCAGTTCCATTCCGGGAACGCAAAGATCATCAACAAGCCGGACAAGACCGCCAGCAGCAAATTGCTGACGAATGGCGCGTGCGATTGTTGATAAGGCAGAACGCGGGCAACGCGGAAGCGCGCCGCGAGCAGGTCTTCGCGGGAATAGACCGGCGGCACCGCTTCTTCTCGGATTGCGGACTCGAATGCCATGCGCCGATCAATCATAGCCGATTGCCGGCGATTCACTCCACAACCTCGTCATGAATCATCTCGGCCATAAACGAGCTACGCACGAGCGGGCCGGAAAAGACGGCGCGAAAGCCGAGGCGTTCGCCGAACTCGCGGTAAGCGGCAAACACATCGGGGTGGACATATTCTTCGACAGCTAGATGATGGCGCGTCGGTTGAAGGTATTGGCCGATGGTCACGACATCAACATCGTGGGCGCGCAGGTCTTCGAGCAATCGCCGCACTTCATCACCCGTCTCGCCCAATCCCACCATCAAGCCGGATTTCGTCAGCACCTCGCTTGAATATAAGCGCGCGTTGCGCAGCACGTCGAGCGATTGCTGATAATCGGCCTGCGGGCGCACGCGGCGATACAGGCGCGGGACGCTCTCGACGTTGTGGTTGAAGGTGTCAGGCCGCGCGTCGAGTATCGCGTACAGCGCTTCGTGGTTGCCTTTGAAATCGGGCGTCAGCACTTCGATCTTTGTGCTCGGCAAGCGGCGGCGCACCGCTTGAATGGTGCTCGCGAAGTGGGCCGCGCCGCCATCAGGTAATTCGTCGCGGTTGACCGAGGTGATGACGACATAGCGCAGGTTCAATTGCGCCGCCGCCTCGGCGACCTGTTCCGGCTCGTCGGCGAGCGCTTCCATCGGCAGGCCGCGCCCGGTCTTGACCGCGCAGAAGCCGCAACTGCGCGAGCAGACATCGCCGAGGATCATGAAGGTCGCGGCGCCGCGCGCAAAGCAGTCGTGGCGATTCGGACAGCGCGCCTCTTCGCAAACCGTGTGCAGACCGCGCGTCCTGAGCATCCGTTTCAACTCGTGGTCGGCCTCGACGTTGCGCTGCGGCTTGCGCAGCCATTCAGGTAGTCGTGGCCCGTTCGCATTCATTCTTTCAATCTGTATGAGCATCGTCGTTAAATCCCGTCTTCGCGCAACTGGTAGAGCAAGTTGTCTTCGATCCGGTAGAGCAGCGGCGCGATCAATATCTTAGGATAGCGCAGCCGCAGCCGTTTGGCCTCACTCAAAACGAAGTCTACCTCGTTGCCAATTTCAAACATCGGCGCGAAGTGCATGAAGTGATGCTCGGCGTATTCGCTATCCCAGCCGGCGTGCTTGATCAGCCCACTGATGAAGGCATCGCGCTTGGCGTTAAGGTTGACCATGCCGCATTGGTTGTGACCGATCAGCGCGATGGCGCGAACGCCGCCGACGGCAATGGCATACGAGACTTTGAATTCGCTGTAGCGCAGGTTGGCGCCGCCGGCGCGGATGATGTAAGCGAAGTTGTCGGGGATGTGCAGGTGCTTGCGATGATCCATGCACATGCCGATCAGCAGATGCGCCTGGTTGTAAGTCTCAAAAGGACGTTGCAGGTTATGATACTGAAGCAGCAGGCCAATCGGTGTTTCGCGATAGGCCAGGGCGATGTCGCTGGCCGTTATCACCGGAATCAATCTATTCATAAAGAGATTTTAATTGGTTGGCTTGATGTAGGGAAGCGCCGGCGCGCCAGCGACGCCGACGAACTGGTCTGCGCCGCCGTAGTAGAACAACCAGCGATTGCCCTCGCGAACCATGCCTTCGACGAAGACGACGTTCGGCACTTGGCCCACCTTTTCCCATTCGCGCTCGACCCGAAAGATCGGCTCGTCGGCGCGGGCGATGACCTTCGTCGGATCATTGCGGTCAAACAGCACCCAGCCGGTGGCATAAGCGGTCTTCTCGTCCGCGCCGTTGTAGATTAACAGAATGCCCGCTTTCGTCAGAATGGGCGGCGGCCCCGGCTCGACGACTTTGGCGTCAAAGCGGCCCGCTCGCCGCCTCAACACCGGCTGGTCGAGCGCCTCTGTCCAATGAATCAGGTCGGTGGAGTAAGCCACGCCCATCTCGTTGACGTCTTTGGCCGGGTCGGCCATGTAGTACATCCAGTACCGCCCGTTCACCTTCTCTGTCAGGATCGCGCCCGACTTTGTCCAGCCAACGTTCCAACGCCCGCGGTTCGCCGGCATGATCACGCCTCGCCGCTGCCAGTGCGTAAGGTCTTTTGAAGTCGCCAGGCAGAGCTGCGCTTCCTGTTTGTTATAGCCGGTGTAGGTCAGGTAGTAGATGCCGCCGATCTTCACCAGTCGCGGGTCTTCAACGCCGCCGTCCTTTTCGTAAGCCGCTTCGGGCGCAAGCACCGGCTCCGAGCGGCGCGTGAAGTGAATGCCGTCCGAGCTTTCCGCATAGCCGAGCCGTGACGTGCCGCGTTTGTCCTGCGCGCGGTAGAGCATCACAAACCGGCCATCCTTTTTGATGACGGCAGGGTTAAAGACGCCGGCTGATTCGAAACCATCGCCTTGCGGCGCGAGTATCGGATTGCCGTTGTTCAGGCGCTGCCATTGCTCGGATGATTGGAGAGCCGGAGCCGCAAGCGCGATTAACCAGACAAGGCCAAGCGCAACAAGACTGCCTCGTAGCAAGGCAGGAATGAAACAAGCTCTCATAAAACGCATGCTCCGCAAGGCAAACTTCGGGCGCGAAGTATCGTGCGTCCAGTCAGCCACTAACCAGTCAGCTATCTTACCTCAGGCTGCGCAGGCGGCCTGGGGTCGTCTCCTGCTTGAGGCGTGCCATGACCGCTTCGACCTCTTCGAGTTTGGAAGGGACGGCGGCGGATATCACCTTCGCCCCGCCTTCTGTGACCAGCACGTCGTCTTCGATGCGCACGCCGATGCCTTTGTACTTCTCGAAGGCCGGGCGCACCGCCGCGATGAACTTTTCGTTCTCCGGCGTCTTCGGCAGCACGTCCAGGGCGTCGGGCCGTATGTAGATGCCCGGCTCGACCGTAAACACCATCCCCGGCGCGAGCGGCGTCGTGTAGTCGCCTACGTCATGCACGTTCATGCCGATCCAGTGCGTCGAGCCATGCATAAACCAGATGCGGTATTCATCATTGTCTTTCGAAGTGATCAGCCCGAGCCGCAGCAACCCCTCTTTAATGACATCGGCTGAAGCCGTGTAGATCGGACTGCCGTTTAGCCCCGCTCCCGAAGTCGAGAGTTTGACGCCGGGTCGTATGCGCTTGATGGCTTCCATCTGCGCCACATAAACGAGGCGATAAATTTCCGCCTGCTCCTTGGTGAATTTGCCGCTGACCGGGATCGTGCGCGTCACGTCGCCGGTGTAGTGATCGTACTCAGCCGAACAGTCCATCAGCAGCAACCCATTGACCGGCAGCGCTTCTTGATTGGTTTCGTAATGCAACGTCGTCGCGTTGGCGCCGCCGCCGACAATGCACGGATAGCCCCAGTCGGCGTTGTGGCGGCGATAGGTGTATTCGAACTCGGCTTGCAATTCGTACTCGAACACGCCCGGCGCCGCGAGCGCGTAGGCGCGGCTAAAAGCCTCAGCCGTAATATCAACCGCATGCTGGAGCAGGCGCAATTCCCAGGGCGACTTGTGCAACCGCAGCTCGGAAAAAATCGGCCAGGCATTCTTGACCGTTAGCCCCACAGCCGTTGAAGCCATCTGCGCGGCGAGCGTCTGCTCTGACCTGAACTCGCGCGACTCGCGTTCGTTCGGGAACGGTAGCGGCAGCAGCAGGTACAGCTCGCCTTCGCTATTGCGAATCGCATCCCTCAGCGTGCGAAACTCCTCGCGCCAACTTTCGACACGCGGGTTCTCGAATTTGGTGATCTCGCCGCGCTGTGAAAGTATTCCGCCGGCGCGCGGAGCCAGCATCGCAAGAAAGCCATTCAGCCATATGTCATCCCAGACTTCCTGGACGCCGCTTTGGGCGCGCGATTCTTCGACCGAGAGCATATGGCCTGTCCAGGTTTCTGCCGCAGGATTGCGGCGCGACATGAAAAGAATTTCGCGCGTCGTCTTCGCACCCGGAATGAGGATCAAGGTCGCGCCGGCTTGCTTGATCCCTGTCAGGTAATAAAAGTTATTCTCCTGCCGGAAAGGATAATCTACATCGAGCGTGTAAGGATGCGGCACGCCGCTGAAAAGAATCAGCATGCCTTTCTGGCCGACGCGTTTCATGACTTCGGCGCGGCGCGCGGCAAGCTCGGCCAGGCGGTCGGCCTCCGCAATCTTTGGCGCGGGCGGGGCGATGTTCCAGAGGCTTGATAGGCCGCCGTTTTCTTGTGTTGGATGACTGGTGCCGATGCCCGTGCGCGCATTGATGGACATTGCCAGGGTGAGCAAGAGCAAGCCGGACGCGATCTTTCGAATCATTGAGAGTCCCTCCTCTAGCGGAATCAATCCGAGGATTGAACCGCTTATCGGTTGAGTTGCGATCTGCCGGATTCATCAGCCGGGCTGATTAGTTTCAGGCGAATCTCAGATAGAAATCAGCCGCGAGCGACTCGTAGCGCGCGCGCGCTTCTTGAGTTGTGATTTTGAGTCTTCGCGCGGCCTTTGCTATGCGCTCTTCGGTGATGGGCGTCTCCGGGTCTATCCAGGGATCCCCCCCATCAAGATCACTTGATAAAAGAATACCTTCCTCTAGTTTATCTCGCATTTTCACAAGATACTTAACGGTAACCTTCCGTCTTTCTGGAGAAACGTGATCAAGGAATTCTATAAGCATGGGGCCGTAGTCAGCACCAAGGGCTGTGAGCGCAGCGGCAGCCGTCGTGAAGATTCCGTCATCACTATCCTTTAGTATTTGAGTGAGAGGCTTGATCGCCTGTTTGTCTCCCAACCGCCCCAGCGCGTGGACGATGGCTCTGCGGACCTCGGCGTCGCTGCTGTTCAAATTCGACACCAGCATTGAAGCTGATATCTCGCCGTTGTCTGCACCAATATTCGAGAGTATGGGGAATAAGTAACGCCTGAAATCCTTTTCCTCTGAGGGTGCTTCCTCAAGCTGTCTGACCAATTGGGTGAACTCAGGTGCCGTAGGTAGCCAGAAGCTTTTTTTCCCGGTATTCCTAGAAAAACCGCCGTTCAGCCACAGCAACGCCCAGGCTGCCGCAAAGCGGTCTGCTTCATCTCTACTTAACATTTGCATCAAGGTGTCTATCAAGCCAGGGATCACTACGGCTTCTTGTTCATATGCTGATTCCATCACCGTTAATGTGGCAGAAAGCCTCGCCTCTCGATCCCCGGATTGGAGGCGCTGTACTAGGTCAGTGAAAACTTCTCGCGAATCAATGCCAGACCTGAACCAATGTGATGCCTCAACCAGTCCCAAGAGACCACCGGCGTTCCATCGTGTGTCCGATGGACGCTGACAGAACTTTTGAATGAGTGTCTTCTTGAGTAGAGACGACCATATGCTAGTCCCAATTTCCATTGCCGCTTGATCAAGCGATGTACTCACGTAACCCCCACCGTCTTGCTCTCCAACCCTTGCCGCGAACTCTGCGAGCACCCGTTTTGCGCTCTCCTCGCCGACGTTCGGCTCATCAGCCAGACAAAGGGTGGCTAAAACGGCTCGTGGCCGACCCGTCTTTGCCGGGTCTTCGCCATCCATCGGCTTCAAGATAGCTAGTAACACCTCGTCCACATCATCGTCTTTACAGTCGGCTACCAGGAGCCGCAGCGCTTCTCGCCAGGATTCAGGTACTTCCACTTCTTCTATTGGAGACCGTGTCCTACGTTTAGCTTCCTCTACTGCGCCGGCAAGCGGGGCCACCTGTTCGGCAAGCGACTTGCTCTTGTCGCGACCGGGATAGCGTCCGTCGAGAAGCGCACGCGCGGCGAGGTATTCCTGGAAGGTCAGGTGGCGGAATTCCCAGACGGGCTTCTCCTGAGTCCTGTCCTGCTGCCAGATGCCTCCAGACTTAATGAGGATGCTGGAACGGGCCTCCAGCAACTCCAGAAATGCCTGAGATTCACGGCGGCGGACAGCGCGAACGTTTGGATACTCGCGGCGAACGGCTTCCAGCAGGTCGAGGACTTCATCTTCGGTCAGTCGCTGGACGCCGCGTCGACACATCTCGTAGGCGAGGTATTCGAGTTGGGGAATGGCCTCGTCTTCGTCAATCGTCTGGTAGACCCTCGGATTCCAGTTGAGCAATACCGAAACCCCTTCGGCGTAGAGCTTGGTCCGGCGGCTGGGGAGTTTGCCGACCTTGCGCTTCACCAGGGCAAGTGTCGTCAGCAGCATGGGATTGCCGGTGAGGCGCTCGATTCGGTCGCTGGAGTGCAATGCATCAAGTAATTCCTGAGCGCGCCTGGCCTTTTCGGCGGCAGGCTGATGTTGCTCGGTAACCTCCACCCAGCGCCGGGCAAAGAGGTCTTTGTCGTCGCGGTTGAGCTCGGCGATCACGCCGTGCTCGAAAGCGGAACCCATACGGTAAGGCATGTCACGGTAGCCGACGATGCGCGAAGTGACCACGATAGGCGCTGCCGGGTAACGCGCAGCGGTGCGCTCTAGTTCCTGGCAGAACATCATGCGCACTTTGGGATTCGTGATCTCGTCCAGACCGTCTACGAGCAGCAGGGCTTCGCCTTTCGCAATACGGTCGAGGATGACGGCCCGCATGACGTTCGCTTCTGCCGGCAGAAGCTCCGTCTTGTTGAGGTGCTGAGTCAAGAAGTCAATGAAGCAACGGCACAGATCCGCCTCGCCCAGATCGCGGCAGCGGATGAGCACGGGAATCCAATCCTGACCGGGCAGCGTCTCGGTGTCCGGGATATGTCTAAAGGCGTCGTCGCCTCTGTAGCGCAGTAGATAGGCGGTGGCCATCCAGCGCAGCATCGTCGTCTTGCCCCCGCCTGGATCACCGAGAACTACCAGCCTGTGGGACGCGCCCAGGCGTTCCCCGACAGGCGCGCGCGTCTCCGTGCCAGCGGGCCGGTCGGGCTCATCTGCGAAGAGGTGGCCAGCTTCTCGGTGTCGGCGGGCTTCGCGTTGTTCTTCCAATCCGGCCAGCGCGGCATCGTCTCCTTCACCTCCTTTGCTCAGTTCAACTTCGATGCGCAGAGGCATGTAGAGCTGGCGCAGAAGAAGCTTTTGGGTGGCCATGTGGATGTCACCCTCTGGCAAGTTGCTTAGGTCAATGATGTCCCATACGGCGAGCGCCTTCTCGCAGTAACGGTCGAGGGCCTCTTTTTGCTTCTCCGGGGAATAGACGCCCGCAGCTTCTTCGGCGCGCTGTCGCAGCAGAGTCACCTGCTCGCGGAGGTAATCAAGGCTCAATTGATGCCGCCAGCGGGCAAGAACAGGGTGTGCGAACACCGCCTTGTCCACGGCATCGAAGTAGCTGCTTCTCAGGAAAGCAATCTGTTCAGGACTGGCACCTGTGTGAGCGACGACGGCTTCGATTCTCTGAAGCAGTCGCTCTTTGACCGCATTGCCTTCCTCGATGCCGCCGGCCCTGAGCCACTCGACCAGATCGCTCTGGAATGTTTCATCACTCAATAGATGCCAGAGGGGTTCTTCTTGCGGTGTGACGCCGAGGTGCTGGCGGTTGCGAGCAAGCTCAGCACAAGCGGCGCGGAGTTCCTCACGAAGCGAGCGAGTAGAGATGAGCGCTTTGCGCAGAATATCCTCCTGCCCTAATTGCTTTTTGAGTCTCTTCTCACGGCGGGCGAGGATCGCGTCAGTCCGCAGGTTCGCGGCCAAACCAACGAGGTAGCTGAGAATCGTCGCCAGGATTATTTCCATGCGTCAGTTCCTCTAGCACAGATGATCAATTAGGTGGATAACTTGGCACACTGCCCACACCCTTTCGCCGCATAAGCCGGACGGTTGTCCGAGTTGTGATCTATGCCACCTGATTCCTTAACTAGGGCAAATTATACTGTAACTCTTTAAAAATGTCTTGGCGGCGCGGAGCAAAGAAATACAAAAGCCGCCGAGTTGCCCCGGCGGCTCGCTTTTGCTCAATTGTGACGGCGGCTACAAAGCCGCCGCGCGACGATCCGATCAATCACCGAAGCCCGCGGGCGTAACGTCGGTCTGCGGCTTTGGCTTGTTGATCTTCAACTGCACGATCTGTGTCTCCGGCCCAGACTCTTCCTTCAGAATGTGTTGGCGGTAGAGCTTCTCCATGCGCTCGTTATCCTGCTGGCTCATCTTCAGGGCGCGGGCGCGCTGCTTCTCCTGGCGGGCGTTCTTGGCAATGCCTAGCTCGTCCAGGTCGTGCTGCACTTCGTTGGTGACGATGGCTTCGTCAAGCAACAGCGAATGCGCCGTGCTGTTGAGCGGCACCGCCTTGCCGCCGGCGAAGATTTCGTGGCGGCCATACTCTTCGTACCACTTCGTCAGCGTTGCCGTCATGTGCATCTTCTCGATGATATTGCGCCAGCCCACCCCTGTGTTGTAAGCGCAGAAGCTGATCTCGCCCTCTTGCGTCGCATAGGGGATGATGCACTGCTCGGTGCGGCGGAAGTCATAGTTGAACAGGTCCTGGAACCACATGCCGGCAATGAAGAGGAAGTTCCAGCGGTCGCGCCGGCGCTTCTCAATATCTTCGACGCTGCGGTCGCCGCTGACCTTGCCGTAATCTTTGCCGCTGGCGCCGAACGACTTGTCGAACTTCATCATCAGGTCTTTGATGCGGAAGTGGGTCGGCGCTTTAAACGGATCATAGTTGCGCAACAGCGCCAGGCCGGCGCCGACGAGCGACAGGAATTTGCCGCGCGCTGCGTCGTTGACCCTCATCAGGTCTTTGGCGAACTGGTCGGCATTGAGGAAAGCGGTCACCGGCGCCGCTTCCTTGGTCTCTTTATCGATCATCACCGCCATGCCGATGCCGCAGTTCGGGTGGCAGCCGCAGCTCAACTGGCCCCATTCCTTGTCCGGCCCGTGCACGAGGTCGGCCCAATCAGAGAAGGTGCTCATAAACGAGATCGGGAACCAGTCGCGCGTCGGCTCGCCGATGCCCGTCTGGTTCTTGATGTCGTGTGCCATGTGCGACAGCGTATAGCGCTGCGCGTGGCGGCGCTCGTCTGTGACCTCTTCGTCGCGGCCCGTGAACGACACCGGCTGGAACGACAGGAATGATATCTTCTTGGGGTTATCGAGCGCGAACTTGATGATGCGCCCGACCTGCTCGTTGTTGATGCCGTTGACGATGGTGGTCACCGGGACAATCTCGACGCCGGCGGCGTGCAGGTTCTCGATGGCGCGCAGCTTGACGTCAAAGAGGTTGCCGACCATGCGATGCTCGTTCGCCGCGTTGCCGATGCCGTCAAATTGCAGATAGGCGTAACGCAAACCGGCTTCGGCGGCCTGCTTACAGAACTCGGGGCTCTTGGCGAATTCGATGCCGTTGGTCGCCGCCTGCACCGAATTGTAGCCGACCTTACGCGAATAGCGAATGGCGTCGAAGAAGAACGGCGACAGGGTCGGCTCGCCGCCCGAAAACTGCACGGACATCTGACGGCGCGGCTTGATCGAGATGGCGTTATCGAGCATCGTCTTGATGTCTTCCCACGACAGCTCGTGCACGAAGCCGACCTGATTGGCATCCATGAAGCACGGGTCGCACATCATGTTGCAGCGGTTCGTCAGGTCAATCGTCAGCACCGATCCGCGCCCGTGCTTGACGGTGCTCGATCCGTGGTTGTGCAGCTTCTCGTCGTTGTGGGCGAGGATGTCGCGGCCTGGGAAGGATTTTTCAAGGTGCTCTGAGAAAGCCGGATCAATTGACATCACATCTTCAAAGTGGCCGTGCTTTTCGCAGTCCTTGACCATCAAGATTTTGCCATCGCGTTCGATGATCTGAGCTTTAATCTCGCCAACTTTTTCGTTGAGCAGAATCTCGTGCGGCAGCTTGCCGTCAATGATCTGCTGGCGAATTTCGGGCACGCACTTCGGGCAGAGGCTGTCGGTGGTGCGCGGCCAACCGAGGGGCGGCTTGGTCTTCTCGTAAGACTTCAGCAGCGGCTTATCTGACCATTTCGGCGTGAAAGAGGGATTCGGTTTGATGCGGTTGAGCGGCTCGTACACATGCCACAGAGCGTTGGCCGTCACCGCCAATCCTTTCTCCACGAATTTGATTGCTTTTGCCATTTCTTTTCTCCTGTCAGTAGCGAAGCCCTGTCGGACTCCCACGCGCTTCGCCTCGGTTTAAGTCACACCCTTTCAATAAGTGGTGCGCCTCATTGCCATCTCAAAATCTCTCCACCCAACGGCGCGCTCCGTTGAGAATGAATCACGCTTCGGCCTTCTCCGCCTGCTCGATTTGATAAACCCGGCGAATCGTTTGCAGCGATTCGCGCGCGACGAGGCCTTTCGCCGGCAGCATCTGCGGCTTGCGCTTGTTGTCGAAAGTCGCCACCTGATGCACGCAGGCGATGGTGCAGTAAGGCGCGCACGCCTTCTTGGTGTTGTACTCGCGGCGAATGTCTTCGCGGGTGTATTCCTCGATTGGAATGCCGGGATAGCCGCGCTGCTGCGAGCAGTAATGCACCAGGCCGTCTTCGCAGATGTAGAGGTAGCGCGCCCCTGCGCGACAGCGCCACTTGTTCGGCTTGCCGTCGGCCAGATTGTCCTGGAACTGGTTGACGCGCGTGTGGCCTTTCTTGCCGATCTCCTTCATCTGTTGATAGACCTCGCGCTCGACGCCCTTGAGCGGCTTGAGCGTGCCGAGGCCATCGTGAATGATGCCGAGCGAGCTGGAAAAGCCCAACTCGACAGCGCGCTTGCCAATCACCAGCGCGTCTTCGGGCGTCTTGATGCCGCCGCCGATCACCGAGTTGATGTTGACCTTGAACTCAGCAAGCTCCGAGAGCCATTGCAGCTTCTTGTCGAGCAAGCGCAGGCTCTTTTTCGAGACCTCGTCGGGATTGATGTTATCGATGCTGATCTGCATGTATTCGAGGCCGGCCCGGTTCAGCTTCTCGATGCGCTCGCGGGTCAGCAGGTAGCCGTTGGTGATCATGCAGGTGAGCATTTTATGATGGCGAATGCGGGCGATGATCTTATCAATCTCCGGGTGCAGGAGCGGCTCGCCGCCACTAATAATGATGGCCGTCGTGCCGAGCGCCGCCAGCTTGTCCAGTCGCCGTTGCATGACCTCGAACGGCACCGGCTTTGAAATATCGTCGTACTCGTTGCAATAGGTACAGCTCAGGTTGCAACGCCGCATGGGGATGATATGAGCCAGTATGGGGTGGCCGGTCGATAATACGCCCTTGGCGAGAAACTTGAACTCGCGTAGATAAATCTTCAGCTTGCTTGTCGTTCTCATATGATTAAACGGGAATCAAGCAACCTGCATGGCTCGGGCCTGCTTTGATGAGCCGCTGCACAGGCGTATGAAACTCAAGAGCAACTGATATTCCCCTTTCGGGTTCCTCCCAATCTTTCGTCTAAGCCCCGCTATATCTGCAAATATCTCAAGCGGGCGGCCTCACCCTGGATGCCTCGGTCAGCTCTTAAATCAGCTTTTGACTCAAACCCGAAACCGAGTTCCGATTCCCAGGCAACTTAATGACACAAACTCGGCAGGGAAAGCTTTGCGGCGGCCATTTTGACTCGAATCTGAAAAAATCTATTATGGCTTTTCTCAAGCTTGACTGTTTTGCATGACCACGCACCTTACCATAAGGCTGGCGGCGCTTTCAACTACTTTGGTCGCAGGGAGGCGAAAATTGTTCAGGCTGGTCGAAATGACCCACGCGAGGGTCTGGAGTCGGCTGAGGCTATTGAGTCGGCAGCCGTTTCCCGGTTTTGACAGCTTTGAGTTGCGCGATAATCTCCTTGTTGGCTTTCGGAAAAGCGTAATCGTCCAGCTCGTCTGGATTAACCCAGCGCACCGCCTGACTGAAACGCGCCGCCGCGCGTCCTCCCTTGTAATGGCAGTGGAAGGCGTGAAGCGTGATGCGAAAATGGCTGTACGAGTGGGGCACAACGGCAAACGATTCGCCGACCTCGACATCGAGACTGGTCTCCTCTTTAATCTCGCGGCGACAGCACTCGGCGAGCGTTTCGCCGGGCTGGCGTTTGCCGCCGGGAAACTCCCAGAGATTGCCGAGCAGCCCTTCAGCCGGGCGTAGCGCAATCAGCACTTTGTCGTTGCGATGCACGACGCCGATGGCGATTTCGTGATGCGGCACGGCGGGTCGCGCTGATTTCACCGGAAAGGCCGTTGCGTGGCCTTCTTGAAAGGCGCGACAGAAGCGGCGAATAGGGCATTCGTGACACAATGGACGTTTAGGCTTGCAGATCAACGCGCCCAGTTCCATCAAGGCTTCGTTGAACGCGCCGGCCCGGCCCGCAGGCATCAGCGCGTCGGCAAGCTCTTGCACTCGGCGCCGCGTCGTTGCCCGGCGAATGTCTGCATCAACGGCATAGACGCGCGCCAGCACGCGCAGGACGTTGCCGTCTACGGCGGCGCAATCGGCGCCAAAGGCGAGGCTTGCAACCGCCGCTGCCGTGTATGGCCCGAAGCCCGGCAGTTGTCGCAATGCCTCTGGCGACCTGGGGAGCTTGCCGCCGTGATTGCAGAGCATGGTTTGCGCGGCGGCGCGCAGATGGCGCGCGCGGGCGTAGTAGCCAAGTCCCTCCCATGCTTTCATCAAGGTTCGGTCATCGGCGGCGGCGAGCGCGGCAAGGGTTGGAAATTGTTCGAGGAACCGTTGGTAAAAAGGAATCACCGTCGCTGCCTGCGTCTGTTGCAGCATGACTTCGGATATCCAGATGCGGTACGGGTCGCGCGTCGCCCGCCACGGCAGCGAGCGCTTGTGTTTGGCAAACCAATCAAGCAACCGGGCGACCAGTCTGCTCGGCGAGCGCTTGCTCGGGAAGACTGGATGGTTGTGCGTATGTGCGGAGCCATCACTTTTCATCCGATTGATTCCTGTGGGAAAATTCAGTGTAGCCAGAGGCCAAAAGCAAAACAACTCTGGATAACCGACGGCTCACCGATGAATGCCGTCGGTCAAGGATTGTCGGTCAAGAATTGTCGGTCAAGAATCATCGGTTGCTGAAAGCGCTTATGCCCGAATTGCCGGAAGTCGAAACCGTCCGCCGCAGCCTGTTGTCCCGGCTGCCGGGCCGAACTGTCACCGAGATTCGAGTGCGCGACACAAGGCTGCGCGTGCCGGTCGCTGAAGCGCAGCTCAATGAGCTGATTGCGGGCCACCAGGTTACAGATCTTTCGCGCCGCGCCAAATACTTGATCATTCACTTTGATAACCGCAGCCGCTTGATCGTCCACCTCGGCATGAGCGGACAGTTATTGCTGGTGCCTGCGGACGTGCCATTCGATAAGCACGACCATGTCATCTTCTCGCTTGATGATGGGCTGGAGCTGCGCTTTCGTGATCCGCGCCGCTTCGGCATGGTCGTGGCGCTCACCGAGTCGGAGTTGAGCGATTACGCGCCGCTCCGCCGTCTAGGGCCTGAGCCGCTCGCGGCGAACTTTACTCCCGATTACCTTTTTGCACGCTCGCGCGGATCGAAAAAGCCTGTGAAGAATTTCCTGATGGATCAGCAGGTGATTGTCGGGGTCGGCAACATCTATGCCAGCGAATCGCTGTTTCTGGCCGGGATTCACCCGTTGCGGCCCGCAGGGCAGATCAGCCGCGGGCGCTGGCGGCGGCTGACCACAGCTGTCAGGCGTGTCTTGCGCAACGCGATACGTCAGGGCGGCACGACGCTCAGCGACTTTCGCGACAGCCAGGGTAATGCCGGCTACTTTCAGACCGCCCTGCGGGTCTATGGGCGCAAAGGCGAGCCGTGCCGCACCTGCCGGACAACGATTCGGGCTCAGGTGATTGCTGGGCGCTCGACCTTCTTCTGTCCCAGATGCCAGCGATGAATGCGACCGACACCGATCAGCCGATCAGACCGACACCAGCCGCCCCGCCCCGACTGGTGCAACTAACCCGCAAGCGCGGCATGAGCGAGGCACACTTTGCCGAGATGCTCACGCAACTCGGCCAGCGGCGGGCCGGCATTGTTGTCGCCGACGAAGTGACTGACCGGCTGGCGGAGATGGTTGCTGAAAGCCTTTTTGAGCTGAGCCGAGAGGCTGTGCCCGACTGCCTGACCTGCGGCGCCTGCTGCGCTTTCTTCCATCAAATCGCCGTGCTTGATTGTGATCCGACGCCGCGCCGTCTGACCTGGATGGTGTGGGACGCAGGCGACGTCAGCGGGCCGAAGACACGCTGGCTGCGGCGCGAGCCAGACCAGGGCCACTGCATCGCCTTTACGGGAAGCGTGGGCGAGCATGCCCGCTGCGCGATCTACGAATTGCGCCCGACTTCGTGCAGGGCTTTTGAAGCCGGCAGTGACCGCTGCCGGGCTGTGCGCCGTGCTTACGGATTGGAGCCGCCGCTTTCCGAGCTTGAGCGGGTCGAGTATGCGAAGCGTCTCCGAGCCGATAATCTGAGCGCCGAGTTGAATCAAGTGGAAGCCCTCAACGACCGCGAGGCGGCGAGCTTCTGCGGACGAGAAAAGCTAACCCTGCTCGACGAGATGATCGATTACAACCGCGCCAGACTCGCAGAGATTTCCCGCGAGGCAGAGCGGCTGCAATCCTTGCTGGTCGGGAAGGGAAGCGCGGCAATCACGACCGACGCGGCGCGACGGGTAAACGCCATCAACGGAGAATTGCGGGCCGTGACCTCGGCCATCGCGAGGCTGCCGCTGATTGAATCGCTTGAGCCGTTCGACGAAGCGACGATTGAAGAGGCGAGCCGCGATCTCCTTGAAGTCGCCACCCAATCACAGGCGGCCTTAGAACGCGCCGCGCGGTGGCTGGTGGTGCTCGGAGAAGAGGTTTTTGCTATATTCGCAACGCTGTTGGCAATCTGGTGAGCCAGGTCAGGTGAACCGCCTTAGCCTTCTTTCTTCTTTCTTCATCGGTAGGAGTTCGGTAGGAGTAATGTACGAGGGTTGACTCTCTAAAATCTAACAACTGTAAATGGTAGGTCAATGCTTCAGTTATTCACAGGCAGTGTGTGGTATAATTGTTCACTTAAAGGAGAACAATGATTAAACAAGTGAAGAAAGAATGGCTTGCGCTTTGTCAGACCTGCAAATGGAACGGAAAACGCTGTCCAGAACACGCGGAGTCCAAACAAGAAGTGACGAATCATCTGAAACGCTATCCTGAGCATAAGGTGCGCGTTTTAGTGACCGGGGGATAAGCATTGTCGAGAGTATCTACGAAAGATCACACAGAAGAATATAAGGGCCACGAAATCCAGCTTACAGGTAGTGGCAAAGGATGGGCATATCGGATTCCCGCAATCAGTGGGAATAGACCGACTATGCTGTACTCAAAGAAAGAAACGGCGCTTCAAATCGCTAAGGGAGTCATAGACCGCTTCACGTCGCTGTAAACATCTTCACTACTTCTTCACCACGAATTACTATTCAGGCACAATAGGCTTGCCTTACCGTCACCGACTTGCGGCCTTTGTGAACTCTCAACTGATGGGAGTTCCTTGGGGCGATTGCTCGGTGTGCAGTCTTTGAGCAACCTGGTATGCAAACCTCTGATGACGATATGGGCGAGGCTGGTAGGGCGGCGGGGTTCATCGCCTATGAACGGTGCTGCGTCTCTTGAGCAGCGGTAATAGGTACGGCGCTCT
>JBJMGU010000152.1:0-74241 GCA_045807765.1 Blastocatellia bacterium | reverse complement strand
TAAACGAGTAGAGCCCTAAAATGATCGAGGCGATTGCCGCCATCTTCAAAGGCACGGCGGTTCGCTCGACGCCGTCGCCATACGACTTCGTGAGGATGAACGAGATGACCAGGCCGGCGATGATCCAGCCGACGGTGCCCCAGACGCGCACTTTCGGGAACTGTTGCTCCGGCGTGTCCATCTGCCTAAACGAGATAGCGTTAACCAGCGCCAGCGTCGGCATGTAGGTCAGGTTATACAGCAGCAGGCCAACGAGCAGCGGCCCGAACGTCGTCAATCCGGCAGACCAGAACATCAAGCCGCCGCCGATCAAGTGGAGCAGGCCCATCAGCTTCTGCGAGGCGAAATAGCGGTCAGCGATCATGCCGACGAAGAATGGCGAGATGATGGCGGCAATGTTGTTCATCAGATAGGTGTAGCCGATCTGGCTGCCGCTGAAGCGCAACTCTTCGCCGAGATGTGTGCCCAGCGTCACAAACCACGCGCCCCAGACAAAGAACTCCAAAAACATCATCACGCTCAACCGCAAGTAGGTTTTCGTGTCCATGCTCTTCCCCTCAAAGAA
Organism: Blastocatellia bacterium; assembly: GCA_045807765.1. Classification (GTDB taxonomy): domain Bacteria; phylum Acidobacteriota; class Blastocatellia; order UBA7656; family UBA7656; genus DATENM01. The sequence goes on along the minus strand of JBJMGU010000152.1, from coordinate 73,676 downwards.
GTGATGAGTGATGAGTAATGAGTGATGGGTGAGAAGAAAGATCACGGCATATCGTGCACGCTTTACTCATCACTTTCCACTCATCACTCATCACTTTAAAGATTGCCTTTCTTGTACTGGTCAACGATGTAGTCGCAGGCGCGCACCGTGATTGCCATCATCGTCAGCGTCGGGTTCTGGCAGCCGGTCGAAACGAAACATGCGCCGTCGGTGAGGAACAGGTTCTTGACGTCCCAGCTCTGGTTGAAGCGGTTCAACACAGAGGTCTTCGCATCACTGCCCATGCGCGCCGTGCCCAGTTCATGGATGCAGAGGCCGGGGTTGGCGAGCCGCGTGTTCTTCGCCACCACTGCAAAGCCGGCCTCGTGCGCCATCGCCTCTAACTGCTCGATGGCGTCTTTGGCCATCGCATGTTCGTTGTCGCTGTGAGCGCACTCGATGTGCGCGGCGGGAATTCCCCACGCGTCTTTCACATCTTTGCTGATCGTCACGCGGTTCTCTTTGCGCGCCAGCATCTCGCCAAAAGCGCTCAGGCGGAACGGCGCCGGCGCGTGGCCCTCGCGCACTTGCCGCTTGAACTCCGGGCCGAAGCCGGTCAGGGTGCGAATCGTTGTCGGCAGCATTTGGCGCGCGGCGCTGCCCTGGATGCCATAGCCGCGAACGAAGCCCGGCTGCTTGTCCGTGAGATTACGGAAGCGCGGAATGTAGATGCCGTTCGCCCGCCCATCGTCATAGTTGTACGGGTAGTTCGCGGTTTCGGGAATGAAGCCGCTGACGGAAATTTGATAGAAGTGATCCATCAGGTAATGGCCGAGCACGCCCGACGAATTGCCCAGCCCCACGGGGTGCTGGCGCGTCGCGCTGTTCAGCAACAACCGCGTAGATTCAATCGTCGAGGCGCACAGCACGACGACTTTGCCGAAGACTTCATAAGCGCGCCTGGTGTTCTGATCGATGACCGCGACGCCTTTAGCGCGGCCCGTATTCGCGTCCATGATGACGTGGCTGGCGATGGCGTTTGGCTGCAACGTCAGCCGCCCGGTCTTTGCCGCCGCCGGCAAAGTCGAGCCGGGGCTGCTGAAGTATGAATGCGTCGTGCAGCCGCGCTCGCAATGGCCGCAGTAATGACAGGCGGCGCGGCCATTGTGTTTCTCAGTGAGAATCGCCGTGCGCCCGATGGTGACGCGGCGCTCGGGCCAGCGCTTCTCGACGGCGCGCTTCAGCAGGCGCTCGCCGCAGACCATCTTCATGCCGGGCAGGAAACGGCCATCGGGCAGTTGCGGCAGGTTTTCATAAGTACCGCTGACGCCGATGAAGGCTTCGACCTTGTCATAGTAAGGCGCCAGCTCTTTATAACTGATCGGCCAGTCGTCGCCGTAACCGTCATGGCTCGCCGCTTTGAAATCATAATCCGACAGGCGATAACTCTGGCGGCCCCACATAATCGTGCGCCCGCCGACCTGGCGACCGCGTATCCAATCGAAGGGCTTGTCAGCGGGCGTCGTGTACGGGTTGTCTACGTCATCAACGAAGAACTTATTGCCGTACTCGTTACAGGCATAACATTTGGCCTGCACCGGCTGACGCTTGCCGTAAAGCTGCGTGCTCGGGACGGTGCCGCGGTGTGCGATCTCGTAAGGCCAGGCGTGTTCGGTATAATCCTTAAGCGGGTCAAGCTGGCGGCCCGCTTCGAGCACCAGCACACGCAGGCCCTGTTCGGCCAATTCCTTTGCGGCCCAGCCCCCCGTCGCGCCCGAGCCGACAACAATCGCGTCATAAATTTCTTCTTTCCCCATATGACTCCTTGATCTGATGCTTAAGTGCATGGCGGGTCGTGTGGCATCATAAACGAACGATAGCCAAAAGGCAAAAGCAATCACCGGCAGGCTGTGAGTGGGTGTCTGAAAGTGGGAATGCAGCCGCAAAGAAGCGCAAAGTTCACGCCAGTATGATTGCGTGAAGGCGACGATTGCGATCTGTCGTCTCGGGCTTTGCGCCTCTTGCAGCTAAACGGAGTGACGAGTGACGAGTGACAAGTGACAAGAACCTACTCTGCCGGGTTCTTATCTTGTCAGTCGTCGCTTGTAGCTTGTCACGATTTTCAAATGGTGAATTCGGATTCCATCGCGAGCTGAGCTTTGCGGAGTTCGTAGCGCGCCCGCCCGACGTTGCTGCCGGGATTGAGTGCCAACATTAAGAAGTATTCCGAGGTGATCGGGCGCAGCACCAGCGTCAACATGTCTGTGGCAAAGACCATCTCGCCCATCTCGCCCATCTCAGCGTCCGCCGCCGTACGCATATTACGCCGCACCAGCGTCGTGAACTCCGTGGCGATCAGGTCAATGTCGAGGTGTGGAGCGACATCCTTGATCTGGCGCTCGATGGCGATGCCGTCTATGCCCAGGATGATGGCCGCCGCGCAGCCTTCAATCCGTTCCGTGATGTTGCTGAGCGTATCTGCAAATCCCATAGCTTGCCTAATGATAAACGATGAATGATGAATGATGAACTGTCGGAGCTAGCGCCCATTGTGACCGGGCAATTTTCCGTAACTCATCGTTCATCATTCATCATTTCGCATTGCCGTTATTGTCCGCCCTTGCCGTTGGCCGCGGCGGTCTGCGCGGCGCCCGCCGCCGGCGTGGCAGCGCGTTGCGGCGCGTTCGGGTTCGGCTGACCTTCGACCGAGCTGCGCTGCGGGGCGCGCGGGCCGATCAAGCCGTTCTCGTGGATGATGCGCGGCGTGATGAAGAACAGAATCTCATCCGAATCGCGGCGCACGGTGCGGCGCTTGAACAACTCGCCGAGCAGCGGCAGGCGCGACAGGCCCGGCGTCCGGTTGATCGTGCTGCCTTCCGTATCCACGTTGATGCCGCCCATCACCGCCGTGCCGCCGTCCTGCACCAGCACGGTAGATTCCGCCGACTGCGTGTTGATGCCCGGCGTGCCGCCATTTAACTGGCTGGCGAGCGCCGTGTTGACGGTGTTGTTCTCGGCGACGATGTGCATCTGCACTTCGCCGGTCTCTTCGACGATCTGCGGCGTGATCTCAAGCCGCAAGGCCGCAGTCACAAAGGTCGTCGTGATCGTGTTGTTCGAGCTGGTCTGCACAGGTATCTGCACGCCGTTGACGATCTCTGCGGTCTTGTTGTCGGTCGTCGTGATGCGCGGGCTGGCAATCGTGCGAATCTGCCCCTTGGTCTCCTGCGCCGACAGCGCAGTGGTCAAAACCCCCGTGCCGACGAGCGTCGTCAGACCGAGGATGCTGCTCGGCGATGCGGCGCGAAGCGCGTTGCCCGAGAAAAGATTCGGCAGGTTCGGGCCGAGTTGATTGTTCGACGTGCTGCCCGTGCCGCTGCCAGTACCAGAGCCGCTGCTGGAACCGCCGCCACCGCCGCCACCACTTGGGCCGCCGGGCGCGAAGCCGCCGCCGCTCAGTTGCATCGGCGAAGTCTCAAGCACACCAGCGCGGCCATGACTGCCGAGCACGCCGGCAGCCAGCTCGACGCCGAGGTCGCGCAGGAAGTTGCGGCTGGCGATAACGATGCGCGCTTCGATTTCGACCTGCGGTTCGGCCCGGTCGAGCTTGCTGATCATGTCTTTGATGACCTGCATGTTTTCGGGCAGATCAACGATCACCAGGCTATTGGTGCGCCCGTCCATCTCGATGCGTCCACGCTTGCTCAGCCGCGTCGTGATGATCGATAGCAGCGAACCCTGACCGGCGCCGCCATTGCCGCCGCCGCCGCTGGCGCTGCCAGAGCGACCACCGCCGCCAGCGCCCAGCGCGCCAAAGGCGCGAGCGTATTTGAGGTGAATGATCTCTGTGATCAACGGCACTTTCAGAGACTGGGCTTCGGCGATCTCCGCCTGCGCGACTTCTTCCTGCTTGATTGCTTCGAGCGTGGCGATGCGGATGATCCGCCCGTTGCCGCCGCAGACCGCGCCGAGGCGATTGGCGCGCAGCACTTCGTCCATCACGCGGTTCCACGGCTCATCGCTGATGCGCAGGTCAACCGGCACGCCGCCGACCGACTTGTCGACGATGAAGTTGACGCCGTACTGCTGCGAGATGAAGCGCAGCATATCGCGAATATCCACGCCGGCGCGCAGGTCGAAGCTGATCATACCGCCGACGTAGCTCGGATCACAAAACGCCACTTCGCCACGCTGCCGCGAAGCCGGCGCCGAGTTGGTCACTGACGGATTGCGCGGCACGTCCGACACGCTACGGACGTAGCCGGGCTGCGCCGGGCTGCTGTAGCTGGACGGCGCGGGGCTACTGGTTGTAACGGTCTCTTTGACAGGGTTGGACGAATTCGGCTGCGCCGACAGGCCGCGAGTGATGGCGTTGCGCGTCGCCTGTTGCGGCGCCGACTGGTTCTGCGCCAGCAGGTTTGCGGGCGGCGGCGCCGCGGCGTTCTGCGCAGGCTTGTTCTCGACGCGCTGGCCAGCGACCTTAACTTCTTTCTGCGGTGCTACGGGCGCGCTGCTCGGCGCTGTGGCTTTGGTTTCCTGCCTCGCCACCGGTTTCGCTTCGGCGGCTTTGGTATTCACGGCGCTCTGAGCATCAGCCGTCTGCGCCGCGGTCTTCACGTCGCCGGGCTTGTTCTCCACAGGTTTGTTTTCGGCAACCGGCGCGGTCTTCTGCGTGACGACCTGAGCCTTCACTTCGGGCACGGCTGCCTCGCGGCGAGTCGAGCGGTCGTCGCCGACGACGATGACCAGCGAATCACCGTCGCGTTCGACGCGGTAATTGACCTTCGCTTTGGCGTCCAGCACGATGCGCACGACATTCGCCGAAGGCTGGCCGACGCGCAAGCGTTCGACCGCCGCGCTATCGAGCGCCACGGTCTTGTTGCCAACGCCTGAGCGCACGCCGCTGATGTCAACCACAATGCGCCAGGGATTCGGCAGCATGAAATCTTTGAACTGCGCCGCGCCGTTGGCGTCCACAACAACGCGCAGGGCGCCGTCGAGCTGTTCGGCGCGCACGTTTTGAATCATCGTCGCCGTCCGCATCGTCGCTGGACGCGCCGCAGCGCGCTCCGGTTCGACGGCGTTGACGACAGGCTTGACCGCCGGGCGCTCGGTGGCTCGGGCGCTGCCTTTGACGGTCGGCGTCGGGTAGACATAGACGCCTGAGCTGGCGGGCGGTTCCGCTTGCTTGACATTCGACGACCCGGATTCGCGCGCAAGGGCGATGACCAGCGTGTTGCCGTTGACCGTCGAGCGGTCACGCACTTCGCCGTTGACCTTGATCTCGACGCGGGTGACGGCGCGGCCCGAAGCCGCCGAGCGCGTTTCGCGCACCATGACCATATCCACCAGCGGGCTCTTGATCGCGTATTGCGGCTGAAGCGATGCGCTCTCGCCGCCCGGCATATCAACAATGATCAGTTGCGGCGACGGGCGAAAGACCGTGTAGAGGGGAGGCGCGCTCGACTCGATCAGGATGCGCGTCTCGGCGCCGACCGTCTCGTGTGTGAGCGACGTTAAAGTGAACGCCTGGCCCTCTGAGGCAACCATGGCCGGGCGCGCTGCGGCGAGCAGACTGAGGTTGCCCACCAGCGCCACGAGCATAAAGAATACAACGAGCCTCCTAGCGAACATAGCTTTTAATCTCCCTCTCTCTGATGTTGAAACTGAAACGAACGCGATCAAGAGGGCTCCGATCAGGATCTGCCCGCGCTCGCTCCACCGCACTGAATCCGTTGCATGAAAAAGTGACCTGCGTTGAAGGGCGCCGGCGACTGAGGGCGCAAGGCGCAGCGATTGTCTTCGCCTGCCCCGCCTGTCACCTGTCTTTTTGTCCCTTCGCGCATGAATGCCTATCGCTTGCAATCCGCGCACGGCTCGCTAGCCGGCGCGACAAAATCATTTCGACGAGCCCGGCCCTGGCGCTTTCGCTACCATGCGCTCCTGGGTGATGGCCTTGCCGTTCTGCTCGACTTTAAAGAACTCGCGGAACATCACTCGCGACGCGCCCGCTTCGTCGCCTTCGATGCGAACGACCTCGCCGTTGTAGCAGCGCGTGCCTGTGCGCAGGAAGAGCATCGTCCCCGTAGGCGAAGCTTTGACGAAAGCGCCATAGCCGCGGTCGTCGCGGAACACGCCGGTCACGTCCAGCTCGTTAACCAGGTATTGCATCACCGGTTCCGGCTCAGACAAACCGCGCTCGCGGGACTCAGTGATCTTCTGGCGGAACTCGGCGCGGCGCGCTTCGATCACCGGATAACCGAGTTGCAAAGCCGCCTGCCGCGCCTTGTCTTTCGGCGTCTTCGGCTTGAGCGGCTTCTTGAATGGGTCGCGGTTGTAGGGCCGATACGGGCGAATCGAATCGGCGGTCGGCCCGAGATTCTCTTTGGCGCCGCCCGGCGCCGGCTGCGCCTGCGAATTCGCCGCGACGGTCTGCGGCGTAGCCGGCGCGCTCTGCTGGGCCGTGGCCTGGATAAGGCTGGCGCAAAGGACGGCCAGTGTGCCGAGGCCGGCGAGCAGCCAATGTTTCAAGGCGCGATTTGTTGATGTCGTTTTCATTGCGCTACTCCGCTACTTTTTCTGTTCGGTCGGGGTGCCGGGCGCCGGCGGCGCGGCAGGCTTCTTGGCCGTCAGCTTCTCCAGGTTTTCCGGCGAGATATAGAACGCCGTCACCACGAAAGAGCTGTTGATCGAGCGGCCCACTTCCTGGGCCGGGTCTTCGGCCTGCTTGATGTCCACGTCGGTGACGCTCAGGATGCGGCGGTAAAAGCCAAGCTCTGAGAAGTACTGACCGAGCGCGTCGTACGAGCCGGTGACTTCGATGAGGATCGGCTGCGCCGTGTAGAACTCTTTGGTCTCGGACTTGGCCGGCGAGAAGCGCTTCAGCTCAAGGCGCTGGGCGCGCAGCAGGTCTTTGAGGCTGTCGTAGATGCGCGAGATTTCGACGGCGTCCGGCAGCAGGTCGCGCAGCCGATCAATCTCGTCGCGCTTCTCGGCCAGCGTCGCTTCGGCGGCCTTGAGGTTCTGCTGAATGATGCTCGCCTGCTGGTTCTTCGCCTTGAGCGATTCGACCTGCTCTTTGATCTTGCCGGTCTCGGCGCGCTTGTCGCTGTAGAGCATGTAGTCGGCGGCGAAGTAGAGCAGACCGGCCAGCACCACGAGCACTGCCATCTGATAATACCAGGCCATGCGCGAAAAGAAGTTGCCCTGCTCGTCTGCCGGTTTGACTATGGTTTGTGCTGAAGCTGACATAGTGACTCCCCCTTACTTGCCCGTTGCCGGCGGCGTGGTCTTTGTATCCTTTGCGTCTTCGGCGCGCGGCTTGTTGTAGTCGCAGTCGATGGTGAAGCGGAAGATGCGCGCCGTCTCGCTTTCGACCTTTTCGTTTTCCTTCTTGCCGTCCTTCTTGGCGTCCTTACTATCCTTGCCATCTTTCTTTTCGGCAGCTTTTTCAGCGTTGTCAGCATGCTTGCGCTCGGCGACATCATCGCTCTTGACCTCGGTGCTTTCGATGGTCGGCACCAGATTGCTGAACAAGCCGTTAGAGAATTCCAGTTGGCGCGCGAAGTCGGCGATGACCTGTTGATTGAGCGAGGTGCCGATGATCTGCAAATGCGTGCCCTTCTGGGTGATCTGGTCGAGGCGGAAGTCCGCAGGGCCGCCCGGCATGCGCTCGTTGATGGCGCTCATCAAAGCGACTGGGCCTTTCTGCTCGGCGCGCAACTGCTTGATGACCTTGATGCGCTCTTCGACCTGCTTGAGCTCGGCTTCAAGCTCGTTCTTGCGCTGCACGTCGGCTTCAAGCTTCTTGGCGACTTCCTGCTCGTGATCGAGCTGCGTCTGCGCTTCGGCGTGGGCGTTGGTCGTCCACAGGTGATCGCCTGCGAGCGCGACCATAAAGATGATCAACGCCGCCGCTACCATAAAAAGCTGCTGGCCGCGCCGCGCCGCGACTTTCGTCTTCTGCACGGCGACGCGATGCTCGGCGGTGCCTTCAAGTAGGTTAACTCGGATCATTTGCTCACCTCCGCGACGCGAACTGCCAGGCCGACGGCGACCGCCATGTTCGGCGACAGTTCTCTGAGGTATTCGTCATCGAAGCGCTTGTGGTCATAGCGGATAGCGCGGAACGCATCGAAGCGCTCGACCGGCATCTGGAATTTTTCCGAGAGGTAATCGCACAGGTGCTCGACCTTTGACGAGCCGCCGGCGATCAGCATGCGGTCAATGTTCGGCGAATCAACCGCGGTGGCGCGGAAGAAGTCGAGGGTGCGCTGGATTTCCAGCGCCAGCATCTCTGATACCGATTGCATCGCCACCTGCGCCGTCTGGTATTCACCTTGATCTTCGAGACCGGCGCCGCGCTTGACGGATTCGGCCTGCTCGAAGGTCAGGTTCATCTCTTTCTGCAAGAGGTCGGTGTACTGGTTGCCGCCCGCAGAGATGTCGCGTGTGAAGATCGAAGTGACGCCGCGAACGATGTTGATCGTCATCACCGACGCGCCAATGTCTAAGAGCGCCACGGTCTGCGCCGGCGACGGCGTATAGTTCACCTCGTAGGCGTTCTGTAGCGCGAAGGCGTCCACATCAACAATCACCGGCTGCTTGCCGGCTTGCGAGATGACCTGGGTGAACTGGGCGATCTTGTCGCGCTTGCAGGCGACCAGCAGCACGTCCATATTCTGGCCGCTCGGATCGTGGCCGATGACTTCGTGATAGAGGTTAACGTCGTTGATGTCGAAAGGAATGTACTGTTCGGCTTCCCAGTGGATCTGCTCGTCCAGCTCTTCGCTCGACATCTGCGGCAGCAATATCTTTTTAACAATGACAGCGTGGCCCGACAGCGAGGTGGCGACCTGATTGGTCTTAATGCTGCTGTCCGACCAGATACGGTTGATCGAATCCGCGACGTGATTGAGATCGATGATGTGTCCGTCAACGATAGTGTCGGATTGCAAGTTCTGATGCGCGATGTGTACCAGCTCGAAGCCGTTGCGCGCCGGCCTGAGTTCGATGGCCTTTAGCGCGCTTGAGCCGATGTCCAGCCCGACGATGCTCTTCTTCTTTGATCCGAACATGACAGCCCCCAGGAAGGATTCCCGATTTTAGATTTTGGATTGTTAGTCAGAACCGCCTGCTCAATTCCGGCAATCTAGAATCTAAAATCCAAAATTGACTTGTAGGGGCCGCATCAATGGGGGTTGAAGCGAGTAAGGTTGTGAGGTCGGCAAATGGGGCGCCGTTGAGGGGACGGGCGGGCTGTCGAGCATGAAGTTTCGGCAGCCTGGTTATTCTTCACAACCGCTTGAAAATACCTGGTGCCTTGTCAGGCAGTCACGTTTTACCATCCACCCTGACCACTGTCAACACTATTTTTCCGCATGCATTTATCGGCGTTTGCCATACCCCGTTCGGGCATCCCGACACCGACAATCCGCCGCCAGAATCGCTAATGTTGGCCGGTGGACTGGGTCTGTGCCGTTCGCAGCAAAGCCAGCTCGCGCACCGCTTCAGGCCAGTTCGGACGCAATGCGACGGCGCGGCGCAAGGGCTCGACGGCCTCTGCGGCGCGGCCTTGCTTCTTCAGCATGATCGCCCAGCCAAAAAAGGCTTCGGCATAGGCCGGGTCGAGCTCTGTCGTGGCGATGAACTGCGCTTTGGCGGCTTCGAGATCGCCTTGCGCAAACAGCGCCCGGCCCAGATTGAAGTGCGCGTCTGTGTAATCCGGCTTACGTTGAAGCGCTTCGCGGTAAAGCGGGATGGCGTCAGCGACGCGGCCCTGGTTAAAGAGGGTCAGCGCGAGGTTGTTTTTGGCAAGCGCGTCTTCGGGATTTAAGCGGCAGGCTTCGTCAAAGTGCGCCAGCGCTTCGTCGTATTGGCCACGCTCGGCCAGAAACATGCCGAGATTGTTGTGGGCGCGGGCGTTGGCGGGCCGCTTCTTGACGACATCGGCCCACATCACGATGTCGCTCTGGTAATACGTATTACGCAAGAAAGTCAGCGACGCGAGCGCCGCAACAATCACCGCAAGCGCCCCCGCGGCAAGTGAGCGAGCAAGTTGCCGGCGCTCTGTCTCGGATTGAACCAGGCGCGCCAGCATCATTTGTCCTGTCGCATAGCCGCCAATGACGATCAGCGCGACGACCGCCGCCAGCGGCAAATACATGCGATGCTCGAAGGCGAGGTCGGCGATGGGCATCACGCTCGAAGTCGGCGCGAGGATAAGAAAGAACCAAGCGCCCAGAAACCCTAGCGCCGGGCGACGCGCGAGCGCCCACAGGCTCGCGGCGACCAGTCCGACAATGAAAACCGCAAGCGGCAGAATCTCAGACGCGGTGCGCGCCACCGGCCAGCCGTAATCCAAAACCAGAGGGTCGGGCCAGATGGCCAGCCGCAGGTAATGTGTAATGACGCCGAACTGGGTTTGCAGGTATTCGAGCGGCGTCAACGTTTTCATCTTGAAGCCGACCGACCAGTCTGCCGGTGTTGGCGCGACGATGGTTGCCGCCATAATCCCCCACGTCGCCGCGAGCGCCGCGTACAAGCCCCAGCGGCGGCGCAGCGCTACTTTCAACGAGCCGGCGACAAAGATCACATCGAACAACAGGGCAATGATGGGCGCGGTGGCCATCACCGGCTTGGTTGCCATACCGATGGCGCAACTGATGATCGCCGCGACGATCCAGCGGCGGCTCGCCGTTTCGGCAGCGCGGATCACCGCGTAAAGCGTCACCAGATACATCAGCCCCATCAGCGATTCGCCGCGCTGGACGATGTAAGTCACCGCTTGCGTCTGTAAGGGGTGAACGGCCCAGACCACGGCGACAGCGGCGGCCAACCAGACCGAGGCCGCGCCGAAGCGCCCGCGCAATCGCTCGCTTACCAGCGCCCGCCGCACGATGCCGAATAACGCTAGCGCCGCGAGCAGGTGGATGAGCAGGTTGACCAGATGATAGCTCCAGACTTCAAGGCCGCTGATCGCATAATTGATGGCAAAGGTCAGGCCGACGACCGGGCGTGCAACGTTGGTGGGCGACAACATCGCCGTCCACGGCGGCCAGAGCCGGCGGATCGAAATGTCTTCGACAATGGCGCGGTCGTCAAAGATGAAGCGGCCCGCAAAGCTGTTGGCGTAGGCAAGCGCGCCCAGGCAGACGATGGCGGTGGCGGCAAACGCGACCTGGCGGCGTATTGCGCTTAAAGGCTCAAGGGTGGCCGGCGCGGTGACATCTATGGCGCGTTGCATCTGAGCCAATCTAGCACAATCCTTCGGCGGTTCAATACAATTCAAGCAAGACGGCAGCAGACTCGCGCGTTAGGAGTCAGGCTGTAACTTGCGCCATCGCCCCTACAGCGACCTTGCTATGGTGTTGGCTCCCGGAGTCGCAAGAATTGACGCGCGCGGTTGGCTTCAATACAATTTATCTTGGCGTGATTGCGCAATGCGAAGGCGAACGGTGAGTATAGCCCGTATCACAAGATGATGAGTTGACGTTAGCCTGTTGGCCGGGGCGCAAATTGGCGAACCCGATCAACAGGCATATTCGTTTAGTGTTTGTAGCCGAACGCAAAGATGGAGCTACAAACCAGGAACTAGAGAGAAATATGACAGCGATATTCAATAAAGTTGCAATCAAGGTTTTCGGCAGCGCCAACGAGCGTTTGCTGAAACGCCTGTGGCCGATGGTTCACGAGATCAACGAGTTTGAGGCGAAGGTGCAGCGGCTCTCGGACGACGAGCTGCGCGCCTACACGCCGCGCTTCCGCGAGCAGATCGAGCAGCGCGTCGCCGAGGCCGACATCACCGTCGAGACGCCCGAAGAAGAGAAGAAGGCGCTGCGCCTGATCGTTGACGAGGCGCTCGACGAAATTCTCCCCGAAGCCTTCGCCGTCGTCCGCGAAGCGTCGCGGCGCGCCACCAGCATGCGCCACTTCGATGTGCAGTTGATCGGCGGCATGGTCTTGCACCGCGGCATGATTGCTGAGATGAAGACCGGCGAAGGTAAAACGCTGGTGGCGACTCTACCGGCTTACCTGAACGCGCTGGCCGGGCGCGGCGTCCACGTCATCACGGTCAACGATTACCTGGCCAAGCGCGACACCGAATGGATGGGCAAGATCTATCGCTTCCTCGGCCTCACGGTCGGCTGCATCCAGCACGACATGGACGACAGCGAGCGCCAGGAGGCTTACCGCGCCGACATCACCTATGGCACCAACAACGAGTTCGGCTTCGATTACCTGCGCGACAACATGAAGTTTGACCCGATGGCGATGGTGCAGCGCGGCCACTGGTACGCCATCGTTGATGAGGTGGACTCGATCCTGATTGACGAGGCGCGCACGCCGTTGATCATTTCGGGCGCATCGGAAGATTCGACCGAGAAATATTACGTCGCCAACGAGTGCATCGATAAGCTGAAGTCCGAACAGCAGAAACGCATTGCCGAGATCAAACAGGCCGAAGGCGATGTCAATCTCAAAGAAGACGCGCGCCTGCTCTACCACGTTGACGAGAAGCAGCACTCGGCGACGCTCACCGAAGAGGGCGTCGAGGCGGCGGAACGCTTCACCGGCGTCGGCAACCTCTACGAGCCGGCGAATATGGAGCTGCTGCACTGCATCGAGCAGTCGCTGAACGCGCACTCGCTCTATCACCTCGATAAGCAGTACATCATCAAGGATGGCGAAGTCATCATTGTTGACGAATTCACCGGGCGCGTGATGCCGGGCCGCCGCTGGAGCGACGGGCTGCATCAAGCCGTCGAGGCGAAAGAAGGCGTCAAGATCGAAGCCGAGAACCAGACGCTGGCGACGATCACGCTGCAAAATTACTTCCGCATGTATGCCAAGCTCTGTGGCATGACCGGCACGGCAGAGACCGAAGCGAGCGAGTTCGCCAACATCTACAAGCTCGACGTCGCCGTCATTCCAACCAATCGCTCGATGGTGCGCAAGGACTTCCCTGATGTCATCTATCGCACAGAGCGCGAGAAGTGGGAGGCCGTCGCCCTTGAGATCAAAGAGCTGCACGAGAAGAATCAGCCGGTGCTGGTCGGCACCGTTTCGGTCGAGACTTCAGAGATGCTGGCGGCGCAGCTCAAAAAGCTGCGTGTGCCGCACAACGTCTTGAACGCCAAGCCGGAGCATGCGGCGCGCGAGGCCGACATTGTCGCTCAGGCCGGACGCCTCGGTCAGGTGACGATTGCCACCAACATGGCCGGTCGCGGCACCGACATCCTGCTTGGCGGCAACCCGGAGTTTCTGGCCAAAGAGGAGCTGAAGAAGAAGCAGATCAATCCTGACGAGGCGACGCCGGAACAGTTGGAGCGGGCGCTTGAGCGCGCCAAGCAAGTCACCGAAGCCGAGCATAAAGAAGTCATCGCCGCGGGCGGCTTGCACATCCTCGGCACCGAGCGCCACGAATCGCGGCGCATCGATAATCAGCTCCGCGGTCGTTCGGGCCGCCAGGGCGATCCCGGCTCGTCGCGCTTCTACCTGTCGCTCGAAGACGATTTGATGCGCATCTTCGGCGGCGAACGCATTAAGAACCTCATGCTGCGGCTCGGCATGGAAGAGGGCGTGCCGATTGAATCGCGGCTGGTTTCAAAGCGCATCGAAGGCGCGCAGAAATCGGTCGAGGCGCACAACTTCTCAATCCGCAAACGGCTGCTTGAATACGACGACGTGATGAACAAGCAGCGCGAGGCGATCTACACGATCCGCCGCCAGTTGCTGACCGGCTACTACGGCGAAACCCCGGAACAACAGAGCCAATCGCAGCGCGAAGACATTCTCGGCCGCGCCGAAGACTTGCTCGACGATTTGATCGGACAGTATATGCCGCGCGAGCAAGCGCCGCACGAATGGGACCTCATTGGCTTCAAAGAGGAGATGCGCAAGGTCTTCAACTTCGAGGTTGATCAGGAGCATATACGGCTTGAAGAGATGAGCCCCGAAGAGGGGCAGGAGACGCTCTGGCAGCGGCTCGAAGCCCGGTATGCTGAGAAGGAAGTGCAGATCGGCGTCGAGGCGATGCGCAACCTTGAGCGCTACATCATGCTCAACATCGTTGACGCGCAGTGGAAAGATCACCTGCTGGCGCTCGACCACTTGAAAGAAGGCATACACCTGCGCGGCTACGGCCAGAAAGATCCGCTGGTCGAATACAAGCGCGAGTCGTTCGGCTTGTTCCAGGCGATGCTTAACCGCATAGACACGGAAACGGTGCGCTACCTGTTCAACTTTCAAGTCCAGGTGACCGCCCCGGTCGAGCAGCAATTATTAGAGCGCCGGCGCCGCCAGCGCCGCGGTCGTGTGGCCTTCACCAAAGCCAACGAGACAGCATTTGCGGGCGGCGAAGAAGAGGTCGCCAAGCCGATGCGCCACAAAGGCCCGCGCGTCGGGCGCAACGAGCTATGCACATGCGGCAGCGGCAAGAAGTACAAGAAATGCTGCGGCGCATAGCCCCGTAGGGCGACTGGCGGGAAGTGATTAGCCGAGGAATTTATAGCCAACGCGGTGGACGGTGATAATGTACTTGGGGTCGGCGGGCACGGCTTCGACCTTCTGCCGCAGCTTGGCGATATGATTGTCGACGGTGCGCGTGAACGGGTAATTGTCATATCCCCACACATCATCGAGCAACTGATCGCGGGTGATCGTTTCGCCGCGATGCTGGATGAAATACTTCAATAACTCGAACTCGCGCGGCGACAGCTCAAGGGCGTTGCCGCCGCGCGTCGCTTCATAGCGCTTGAAGTTCAGCGCCACTTCGCCGAAGGTGTAGGCTTCGACCTCGGCCACCTGACGGGTGGCGCGGCGCAACTGGGCGCGCACGCGGGCCAACAGTTCTTTAATGCTGAACGGCTTGGTGACGTAATCGTCGGCACCCATCTCCAGGCCGATGACTTTATCGATCTCCTGGCCGCGCGCCGTCAGCATGATGACCGGCGTGTCTAATCCCTGATTGCGCAGCTCGCGGCAGACATCGAGGCCGCTCATCTTCGGCAGCATGATATCGAGCAGGATGAGATCGGGGCGGTCGGCGAGCGCGCGCGTCAGCCCTTCGCGGCCATCGCGCGCCACCATCACGTCATAGCCTTCATACTCGAAGTTGTCTTTCAGGCCGAGCACCATGTCGGGCTCGTCTTCAATGATTAGCACCTTCTGCAACCGGATACCCTCCGTCAAACTCCACCGTCTTTGAGGCGGCTTCGACGCCGCTGGCCGGAATCAAAATCGTAAAGCGGCTGCCGCGTCCGGGCGCGCTCTCAAGCTGAATCTTGCCCTTATGAGCTTCGACAATGTGCTTGACCAGCGCCAGTCCCAGGCCGCTGCCCTTCGTGTCATGCACAAGGCCGGTGCTGACGCGGTAGAACTTCTCGAAAATCTTTTCCTGCTCCGAGCGCGGAATGCCGATGCCGTGATCGGCCACCTCGATGGCAACAAAGCCGTCGCGCCGGCGCAAGCGCACGCTGATCTTCTTGACGTCGTCAGAATACTTCACGGCGTTGTTGACCAGATTCAACAGCGCCTGCGAGATGGCGTCGCGGTCAATGGCCACAGGCGGCAGGTCGGCGGCGATGTCGGGGGTCAGCTCGAAGCCGGCGCTGGTGATCTGGTACTCGTAACTCTTCAGCACATCTTCGACGACTTCGGCGACGTCGGATTCAACGAACTGATATTCTTTGCGGCCCGCTTCGATCTTCGAGAAATCGAGAATGTTGTTGATGAGCTGTGTCAGCCGCCGGCTCTCGTTGTTGATGATGCGATGATATTCGTGCGCCTTCTCGGCATTCTTGACGCGGCCCAGCTCAAGGGTTTCGGCAAACAAGCGGATCAAGGCGAGCGGCGTCTTCAGCTCGTGCGAGACGTTCGACACAAAGGTAGACTTGGCCTCGGCCAGTTTCATCTCGCGCGACGTGGCGCGCAGCGTCAGGATCGTCCCTAAAATCAAGATCGACAGCAACAGCAAGGTGAGCAGCAGATTCTTGGTGAAGTTGTCTCTGGCCAGTTGCTCGATGGTGGTGTTCTTGTAGCCGAGCGCCAGCTTCCACTGCGGGAAGACCGGCGCGAAGGATGTCTTGATTTCGTAATCGCCCTTGTCAGCGCGGTTGCTGAAGACCTCGTCGTTGGTTTCATCAAAGATGCCGACGGCCAGCGCCGAGTCTTTGTCGTCAATGTCACAACTGCGCAGCAGTGCCGGGATCATATCCGGCAAGTAGGTGTCGGCGATGTAGCTCGCCTTGATCGACAGGCCCGAAAACGCGATGCAGTCTTTCGCCTCGCAGCACAGCAGTGGCCGAAAGATGAACTCTTGAAACTTGCTGCCGTCGCGGCTGGCCGTATCCTGACAGCACGAGGTCTGCCAGAACAGATAGTCGGCCTTCGAGGCGGGCGTGCGCGAAGCGAAGGCGCGGTTGAAGGCTTTGTAAGCCGCCAGCGCCTCGGGCGTCATCATGATGGCCGGCCAGTCCAGGCGGCGCAGCCCGGCGTCCGTGTAGAAGAGGCAGGAATATTTTTCGCTCTGCTGGCAGAGCGAAAAGGCGAACAGCGTTTCGATCTCCGGGTGTTCCTGTTTGATGGCGGCAAAGCGGCGTTCGAGCGCCTGCGTGTTCTTCGGCTCGATGTCGGCCATAGGAATATCGCCGAGGTTCTTGCGCGCCAGCCCCTTGAGATTCTCTTCGACCTTGCGCGACACGGTCTGTAAGGTCTGCCGCATGTTCTCCTGCACGGCGACCTTGGTTTTGTCTTCGAGGTCAACCAGCGAGCGGAATTGAACGACCGACAGCACCATAGTCGGCAGCAGCAAGGCGACGACGGCGATGACGATCATCCGGGTTTTCGACGACAGGTTGACTTTCGGCCACTGGCGCATCATCGAGAGTATACTACGGAAATCTTAAGAACGATGCCGCGCTCGGTGTAAAAAATTGTCTCGGCTTTGCGTCGCGCGCGGCGTTGGCTTATCATGCGGCGGGTAACGTCCTTCAGGGGGTAAACGAATGGAACCAGTTGGGGTCGCCAGTATCCAATCGCGGCAGATTCAGCCGGGCACCGAGAAGACAGGCGCGTACACGCCGCTGTTGCCCGGCCAGACCGTCTGCACCGTCAAGGACGAAAAGGGCAAACGCTGTCAGGCCCACGTCAAGCAGTGGCAGACGGCGCCGCCCGCCGTGCTCTCAAAGGCCGCGCCCGGCAACACGCTGCACCGCTGCCAGCGCTGCTACACCATCTACGAAGGCCCGCCGCAGCAGTATCTGCACCCGACCGCCAAGAAGAAGTAGCGGGCCGCTCAACCCAAAGGTGAAATCTATGATCGCTCACAACACTCGCCGGACGCGGCAACTGCTCTTAAGCGCCCTCGTCGTGATGCTCCTCGCCGTGTGCGCCGCCGCCCGCACCGCCGACGACAAGAAAGGTCAGCCAATGATCAAGCACGACTATGCGGAAGTGAACGGCGTCCGCCTGCATTACGCGACCGCAGGCCACGGCAAGAAGCTGATCGTCTTCCTGCACGGCTTCCCGGAGTTCTGGTACGAATGGAAGAATCAGCTCCTCGAATTCGGCAAAGACTACACGGCGGTAGCCCCCGACATGCGCGGCTACAACCTGTCGGCGAAGCCCGCGGAGGTTGACCAGTATCAGGTCAAGTACCTGATCGAAGACGTCCGCGCGCTGGCTGAAAAGCTCGGCCACAAGAAGTTCATTTTGGTGGCGCACGATTGGGGTGGTGCGGTCGCCTGGGCCTACGCCATCGCCCATCCGGAGACTCTGGAAAAACTAGTCATCATCAACGCGCCGCATCCCGGCGTCTTTGCCCGCGAGTTGAAAGAGAACCCGGCGCAGCAGAAGGCGTCCGGCTATATGCTGATGTTCCGCAGCCCGCAGGCCGAGCAGACGCTGTCGGCCAACAACTATGCCGCGCTGGTCGGGGTCGTTCTCGGCGAGGGGTTGAAAAACGGCACCTTCAATGAAGCAGACAAGGAGGCCTACATCGCCGCGTGGTCGCAGCCGGGAGCGTTGACCGGTGGCTTGAATTATTACCGCGCCGCCCGCGTCGGCCCGCCAACCGAAGGTCAAAAGGATGGCGCGAGCTTCGCGACTTCCTTCCCCTCGCTCAACGTCAAGGTGCCGACGCTGGTGATCTGGGGCGAGAAGGACACGGCGCTATTGACCGGCAACCTCGTGGGGCTGGACCAGTACGTGCCGCAACTGACGATCAAGCGCATCCCTGAAGGCTCTCACTGGGTGATTCACGAAAAGCCGCAATTGATCAACGGCTACATTCGCGAATTCATCGCCGGCAAATAACAACGCGGAGAATGAAACCACAGATGAACACCGATGAACACGGATAAAAGGACATGAGATTTTCTCCCCTTCCCCTATCGGTGTTCATCGGTGTTCATCTGTGGTTCCTTTTCTGAAATCCGGGTGAGACCATGAGTGATCAACCGCCACACGACCAGCCGGCGGAAGCGAAAAGCATTGAGCCGGAGACGCGCGCCTTGCCGGCGCCTGCTAAGCCGTTTGCCAGCGGGCGCGCGTACCTCAATCAGTTGCTCTCGGAAAGAAACCAGCACGCCGAGCGCGCCGCCGAAATTGACCAGCAGATTGCCCGCACTTTCGAGCGCAAAGTGGCGATCCTGACGATGGATATGTGTGGCTTCACGCAGCTCACTATGGCCTATGGCATCATTCACTTTCTCGCCATGATTCGCCAGATGGACGAGGTGGCGCGGCCTGCTATCCAGGGCAACGGCGGGCAAGTTATCAAGCAGGAGGCCGACGACATCTTCGCCATCTTCAATGAGCCGGTGCAGGCCATCGAAGCGGCGCTCGACATCCTGCGCGGCTTTGCCGCCATTAACAAAGTGCTGCCGCCTGAGCGCCACCTGCACGGCAGCATCGGCATCGGCTACGGCGATACGCTGGTCATTGGCGACGAAGATCTGTTCGGCTCGGAGATGAACGTGGCATGCAAGCTCGGCGAAGACATCGCCGGCGAGGATGAGATATTAATCACGCCCGCTACCTACACGGCGCTGCCGGCAAACCGCTACCTCTGCCGGCCTGTGCACTTCGCGCTCGGCGAACTGGACATTCACTGCTACTGCTACGAGCAATCGCTGTTTGGCTAACCGCTCGCGCTTCCTGCCTATCGCTGCCTATTCAAATGCCGATGCGCGCCGTCAGCTCGGCAAGTCGTGGATCGCTGCGCAGCGGGTCAAAGACCGGCCCGACCTTGATGTAGGTGAGAAAGCCGTAATGCTCTTCGCACGCCTTTTCAAGCCATGCGAAGGCCGCATCCAGATCGCCTATGCCGATGTGAATCATGGCAACCAGGAAGCCCGGGACATAGTGGCACTGGGCGATGCCGGTCAGTCGACTGATGATCTCGCGGGCGCGCTCGGTCTCGCCGCTCACGCCATACGCGTGGCCGAGCGCCGCCAGCGACTCCACGTCATTAGGCGCAAGCTGAAGACACCTTTCATACTCGCGCCGCGCGTCACCGAAGCGCCGCTGCGATTCGTAGACCTGGCCGAGTCGCCGGTGCGCCAGCACGAAATCCTGATCCAGCTCAAGCGCCCTGGCGAGCGTCGCCAGGGCTTCGTCATCGCGCCGCGCCAGATAAAAGATCCAGCCCTTGTTGGTGATGATCGGCAGCGATAGCGGGTCGAGCTGTTCGGCGCGCTCGATTTCGGCGATGGCTTCGTCGGTGCGGCGCATCGCTGCCAGGTATAAGGCGTACCACTGGTGCGCCACCGCATAGCCGGGGTTGAGATCGAGGGCACGGCGGAATTCGTGGTCGGCCTGCGCGAATTCCCACGAATAGCCGAAGGTAACGAAGGCCATCGAGGCGTGCGCTTCGGGCAGGCGCTCGTCGAGCTGCAACGCCTTCATCGCCGCCTCGCGCGCTTTCGGGAAGGCTTCGTCGGGCGCCAGCGCGCTGTAGCTTGCCAGGATATTGTAAGAGTCAGCCAGGCCGGCGTAGGCCAATGCGTAGCCTGGATCGGCGGCAATCGCTTCATTGAAGTATTCGATGCCGCGCTTGAGACTGTCTGCCGTCCGCCGGTTCCAGCAGGCGCGCCCCTTGAGATAGAGCTGATAGGCTTCGGTCTTTTCGGTATGGCGCTTGGTTAATCGCTTCTTCTGCGCGTTATCGAGCCGCAGGCGGAGCTTTTCGGAGATGACGCTGGAGATATCGGCTTCGATGGCGAAGATGTCGGCCAGCGGGCGGTTATAATTTTCGCCCCACAGGTGCGAGCCGTCGCCGGTGTCTACCAGCTCGACTTTGATAATCAGCGTGTCGCCGCGGCTGAGCATGCGCCCGATCAGCACGGCGCGCACGCCAAGCTCGCGCCCGACGCTGATCGGATCAATGTCGCGGCCTTTGTAACGAAAGACTGTCGAGCGCGCCATGACGCGCAGCTTGGGGATTTGCGACAGATTGTTGATGATCGATTCGGTGATGCCGTCGGCCAGATATTCGGTTTCCGCATCAAGGCTCTCGTTGGCAAGCGGCAGGATGGCCAGCGAATCAATGGCGCGCCGCGAGCGGCTCTGTCTCCCGGTCTGGCCACTGTAGGTCTGCGTCCGCAGGCCGGAGGTCGAAAGCGCGCCGGAATCAAAATCGCGCTTGAGGTTGCGCAGGTCGATGGCCAATTCGCGCGCCGATTGATAGCGCCGGTCGCGGTCTTTCTCCAGGCATTTTCTGACCAGGCGCTCCAGCTCGGCGGGCGTGTCGGTGCTGAACTGCGCCACCGGCAATGGATCTGTGTGCAGGATGTGATCGATGATCTCGGTGGCGGTTGTCCCTTGGAACGGCAAGCGCCCGGTGAGCATTTCATAAATCACCACGCCGAGTGAGAAGAGGTCGCTGCGTCCGTCGAGGTGCCGGCCCAACGCCTGTTCGGGCGACATATAAGTGACAGTGCCAAGCACCATGCCGGCAGCAGTCTGCTGACCGAGCGGTGTGGTGAAATCGCCGCTGTTCGCCGTGTCGCGCAACTCGTTAATCTTGGCCAGCCCGAAGTCGAGCACCTTCACCAGGCCGCGCGGCGTCAGGATCAGGTTGGCGCTCTTAACGTCGCGGTGAATGATTCCCAGGCCGTGCGCCTCGTCGAGCGCGTCGGCAATCTGCTCGGCAATCTCAATGACTTCGCGCGCCGGGATAGGGCCGCGCTCAGCGCGCGTTTGCAAGAGCTCGCCCTCGACATACTCCATCGCGATAAACATCGTGCCGTCATGCTCGCCGATGTCATAGATGGCGGCGATATAGGGCGAACGCAGAGCCGAAGCGGCGCGCGCCTCTTTCATAAAGCGGGCGCGGCGGTCCGGATCATATTGATAGGAGGCGGGCAGAAATTTGAGCGCCACCTGCCGGCCCAGGCGGCTGTCTTCGGCGAGATAGACTTCGCCCATGCCGCCCGCGCCGAGCTTCCGGCTGATGCGATAGTGAGAGATGGTTTCGGCAATCACAGACATTCACTCCGGCATTACGGGCGGTTGAGCGTCAATGGTTTTTGCTCAATCCTCGCCGGTGGTCTTTTCACGCGCCGCCGGCTTCGACTCGGTGTCGTCCGTGTGTGATGCCGGCATATGCACATGGGTCATCGCTTTGTGCAGAATCACTTTGCCTTTTTCGATCATCTCTTTCTCTTCTTCAGTCTCGGCGAAAAAGGTCTTCTCTTCTTCGATCACCTGGCGCTCGAAGCGGCTGATGACGTAGACGGTGGCGATGATGATCAGCGCGATCAGCAGGATGATCTGGAAGCGGTGCAGATCGCCAATCAAGGTTTGCACGCCGGTGGCGAAGGTAAAGCCCAATCCGGCAAGCAAACCGACCCAGACGGCGCAGCTCGCCAGCGTCAGCCCTGCGAATTTCAAATAGCCGAACTGCGCCAGTCCCCAGAAGATGGCGCTCGCCGTGCGCAGCCCGTAGACGTATTTGACGATGAAGACCGACAGCACACCGAAGCGGCTCATCAGTTTTTCGATGCGCCCGCGCGCCTTCATGAAAATTTTAAGGGTGCGGGCGCGATTGCGGAAACGCGCGCCGATGAAGTAACTGAGCGAATCGCCGACCAGGCCGCCCGCCGTGCCGACCAGCAACGCTTCGCCGAAGGTGAACAGGCCGGCGCGCGCCAACACGCCCGCCAGCAGCAACGTCAGGTCGCCTTCGAGCATCGTGCCGAAGAAGACCGCCCATAACCCATACTCTCTTAACAGTTCGTACATGCCTTCGCGCCGGAGCCTGTGGATTGTAGCTTAACAAGGCGAAAATTGACATCCCATTCGCGCCTTTGCTATGCTCGGTAAGCCAATTCGTTGTGCAGCTTGGGCTTCAATCACCGACCGAGTCTGTCATCCCGGGCGCGCCGTCACCGGCCCGCGATTGACATTCGCATCTCGACCTGGGCATCTGCTTTATGACAACACTTCCGACCAACGACCCTGTCTTCATTGGCCTCGACCTCGGCGGCACGACGTTGAAGGCCGCGCTGGTTTCGGCAACCGGCGAGATTCTTCACGAAACACGCTACGATAGCGAGCAGCAGCGGGCCGACCGGCTCTTTGCGCAGATTATCGAAGCGGCGCGCGGCTTGCGCGAGCACCCACAGGCCGGCGGGCGAGTGGCCGGCGTCGGCCTGGGCGTCCCCGGACTCGTCAACCGCAAGACGAATCGCATCGAAGTGCTGACGAACCTGCCCGAACTGTCTCACGTTGACCTGATCGGCGAATTATCGGCGGCGCTCGACCTGCCGGTAGTGATGGACAACGACGCCAATGCCGCCGCCTATGCCGAATTGCAGGTTGGCGCGGCGCGCGGGCGGCGCGACGTTTTCTTCGTCACACTGGGGACGGGCATCGGCTCTGGGCTGATCATCAACGGCCAGATTTATCGCGGCGCTGCCGGGTTCGCCGGCGAGTTCGGTCACTTGACGATTGACCCTGAAGGCATCGAGTGCGGCTGCGGCAACATCGGCTGCCTGGAAACGATTGCTTCGGGGCCGAACATCGTGCGCCGCACACGCGAGCGCCTGTACCGCGACCGCACCTCGTCGCTCTCAAGACTGGCCATCCCGCGCGACCGCGAGTTTACCGCCGAAGACATCGCCCGCGCCGCTCGCGACGGTGACGAGATGGCGCAGGTCATGATGGAGCGTACAGGAATGTTTTTAGGCATCGCGCTGGCGGCGGTCATCAATCTGCTGAACATCGAGATGGTGGTGATGGGCGGCGGCGTGATGGAAGCCGGCGATTTGATCTTGAAGCCGACGATTAAAGAAACGCGCCGCCGCGCCTTCCCACCCTCATTCAACAGTTGCGAGATCGTCATCGCCAAAGCCGGCCCATCAGCCGGCATGATCGGCGCCGCCTTGCTGGCGCGCGACCAGGCCGCCTGATTTGCGATTTCAGATTTAGATTTTGGATTCCCATCGCCGGATGTTAAGCTGAATCTTAGCTGTTAGTCGTGGATTGGATGACACGAATTGAATTCAATCTAAATTCCGAAATCTAAAGCCCAAAATCCTAATGGCCGATCACTCGAAGGTTAGAAATTTTTCCATCATCGCGCACATCGATCACGGCAAGAGCACGCTTGCCGACCGCCTGCTCGAAACCACCGGCGCGCTCTCGGAACGCGAGATGTCCGAACAGGTCCTTGATGCAATGGATTTGGAGCGCGAGCGCGGCATCACCATCAAAGCCCACGCCGTGCGCTTGAACTATAAAGCCAAAGACGGCCAGGAGTATCTGCTCAACCTGATTGACACGCCCGGCCACGTAGACTTTTCTTACGAGGTCTCGCGCTCGCTATCAGCCTGCGAAGGCGCGCTGCTGGTGGTTGACGCGTCGCAAGGCGTCGAGGCGCAGACGCTCGCAAACACCTATCTGGCGCTCGACCATAACCTGCAACTGATTCCAGTCATCAACAAGATCGATCTGCCGGGCGCCGAGCCTGAGCGCGTGATGGAAGAGATCGCTCAAAGCATCGGCCTTGAAACCGATAACGTCCTGATGATTTCCGCCAAGCAGGGCATTGGCATCGAAGAGGTGCTTGAATCCATTGTTCGTCTGGTGCCGCCGCCGACCGGCGACCCGGCGGCACCGCTCAAGGCGCTGATCTTCGATTCGTGGTTTGATAGCTACCGCGGCGTCGTCGTCCTGATGCGGGTTATTGACGGCCAGATTCGCACAGGCATGCGCGTGCGCTTGATGAATACCGACAAGGAATATCAAGTGGACGCGCTCGGGGTGCTGACGCCCAAGCCGCGCGAGATTGGCGAGCTGGGCACCGGCGAAGTCGGCTTCTTCACGGCTTCGATCAAGACGGTTGCCGATGTCGAGATTGGCGACACCGTGACCGAAGCGGCGCGACAGACGACAACGCCCTTCCCCGGCTTTAAGCGCATCAAGCCGATGGTCTTTGCCGGCCTCTACCCGGTTGAATCCAACCGCTACGAAGAGTTGCGTGACGCGCTCGACAAGCTGCGCCTGAACGATTCGTCGTTTTTTTATGAGCCGGAATCATCGGCAGCGCTCGGCTTCGGCTTCCGCTGCGGCTTCCTCGGATTGCTGCACATGGAGATCGTGCAGGAGCGGCTCGAACGCGAGTTCGACCTGGAGTTAATCACCACCGCGCCGAACGTGCGCTACCGCGTGACGACGACCGCCGGCGAGACCTTCGAGATAGACAGCCCGTCGCGGTTGCCCGATCCCGGCAAGATCGAGCAGATCGAAGAGCCGATCATCCGCGCCATGATTATGACGAATGACGAATTCGTCGGGCCGCTGTTCGCGCTGTTGGAAGAGCGGCGCGGCACGCAACTCGGCTTCGAGTACCTGACGCCGAAGCGCGTGCTGCTGACCTACGAGCTGCCGCTGTCAGAGATCATGTTGGATTTTTACGACCGCTTGAAATCGCTGTCGCGCGGTTATGCGTCGTTCGATTACGAGCTGACCGGCTATCGCGAAGGCGCGCTGGTCAAGCTCGACATCATGGTTGCCGGCGAGCAGGTGGATGCGCTATCGAGCATCGTGCATCGCGACCACGCTTACTCGCGGGGCCGGGCGCTGGTCGAGAAGATGCGCCAGTTGATCCCGCGCCAGATGTTCGAGGTGGCGATTCAGGCGGCTATCGGCAGCAAGATCATCGCCCGCGAGAGCGTCAAGGCGATGGGCAAGAACGTCCTGGCGAAATGCTACGGCGGCGACATCACGCGCAAGCGCAAGCTGCTTGAAAAGCAGAAAGAAGGCAAGAAGCGCATGAAGCGCGTCGGCAAAGTCGAAATCCCACAAGAGGCGTTTCTCGCCGTGCTCAAAGTCAATGAGTGATGCGCGATGCATCTGAAGTCGGAAAACTTCACCGCCAATGCCGAGGCGGCGGTCGCTGACCTGGCGTTACAGAAGCGGCTGCGCGTGCTCGATACCTTCACGCTGCGGCGCGCGGCGGCTTTCGCGGAATTGCCCGAAGGCGAAGCCTTGCGCGACCGCGCCCGCGCCATCAAACAGCAGACGATCAACCATCTCGATCATTATCTCGTAGAGCTTGAACGGAATGTCGAACGCCTCGGCGGCCACGTCCACTGGGCGCGCACAGGCGACGAAGCCTGCGCCATCATCCTCGACATCGCCCGCCGCAACCGCGTGCGCTCGGTCGTCAAGAGCAAGTCTATGGCGACCGAAGAGATTCACTTGAACACGGCGCTTGGGCGCGAAGGCATCGAAGCCATCGAGACAGACCTCGGCGAATATATCGTCCAGCTTGCCGACGAACCGCCTTCACACATTCTCGCGCCGGCCATTCATAAATCGAAAGGCGACATCGCCGCGCTGTTCGCCGATAAGCTGCGCGCCACGAACCTTCACGAAGCCGAAGAGATTGCCGCCGTCGCTCGCCTGCGGCTGCGCGAGCGCTTTCGCTCGGCGGAGATGGGCGTTACCGGCGCAAACTTTGCCGTCGCCGAAACCGGCACCATCGTGCTGCTCGAAAACGAAGGCAATATCCGGCTCAGCACCAGCCTGCCGCGCCTGCACGTCGCCGTCGTCGGCATCGAAAAACTGATCCCGCGCTTTGCCGACCTCAGCATCTTTCTGAAGATTCTGGCGCGCAGCGCGACGGGGCAAACGATGTCGAGCTATGTATCATTCATCACCGGCACGCGGCGGGCCAATGAGGTGGACGGCGCCGACGAATTCCACCTTGTGCTGTTGGACAACGGGCGCACGCGGATACTGGCCGACGAGGCGAAGCGCGAATCGCTCTACTGTCTGCGCTGCGGCGCGTGCTTGAACGTCTGCCCGGTCTATCAAAAGATTGGCGGCCACGCTTATGGCACGGTCTATCCGGGACCCATCGGCTCGATCATCACGCCGCCACTCGTCGGGCTTGAACAGACAAAAGACCTGCCGTTCGCTTCGACCCTGTGCGGCGCGTGCCGCGAAGTCTGTCCTGTGCGAATCAACATTCCGCACGTGCTGTTGAGCCTGCGCGGCGATTGGAGCGAAGGTAAAGGCGACAAGCAACCGCGCGGGCCGTGGCTTGAGCGCATGGCGATCAAAGCTTGGGCGTGGGCGATGAAGCACCCGCGAGTCTACAACTGGTCGTTTCGTCTGCCCGCCCGGTTTCAGCGCCTGCTGTTGAAAGACGGCAAGTTCGAGCGTTTACCGCTGGCCTTTGGCAACTGGACACGCAATCGCGATTTTCCGGCTATCGCGCCGAAACCGTTCCGCGCGTTGTGGCGCGAGATGAACAAGCAATGACGGCCCGCGACGAGATTCTCTCGAAAGTCAAACAGGCGCTCGGCAATCGCAATGCGGCGCACAGCGCTGGCTTGTCTGATGACATTGCGCCAGCGCCGCCGATTGCCCCGCTTAGCGAACAACAGCGCGACGCCCTGGTTGAGCAGTTCGCAGCGGCGCTGGCGCGTGTCGACGGCGGCTTCTCGGTCGCTGCCAGCGCGCAGGAGGTTGGCGAGCAGATCGCCGGCATTGCGGCTCAGGTAAAAAGCAGAAAGGCGGTCGGCTGGTATTCGCCGTGGTTCGAGCAACTCGGGCTGACGAGCCGGCTTGCCGAGATGGGCATCGAGTTCATCACCGACCGCGAGCGCCCGGATAAAGCGGCGTTCATCAACGAAGCCGCCGAAGCCGGGCTCGGCATCACGGCGGTTGATTATGCGCTGGCCGACAGCGGCACGCTCTGCCTGCTGGCCGCCGAGAATCAGCCGCGCACGGCGTCGCTATTGCCGCCGCTTCACATCGCCCTGTTGCAGCGCGCGCAGATGATTCGCGGCCTTGATGACCTGTTTGCGCGCCTGCCGGTGGGCAGTGATTTGAGCAGCGCCGTCACCTTGATTACCGGCCCCAGCCGCACCGCCGACATCGAGCTTACGCTGGTCGTCGGGGTTCACGGCCCGCAACAGCTTCACGTCATCCTCGCAGACTGGAGCTAATGAGGTTTTATGACCGAAGTCGAACGTTTGCTCGATCAATTAAAGCGCGCCTACGAAGGCGAAGCGTGGCACGGGCCGGCGCTCAAAGCGATCCTTGCCGATGTGACGGCAGAGCAGGCGGCGCGGCGGCCGCTGGCGTCGGCGCACTCCATCTGGGAGCTGGTGCTGCATATCTCTGCGTGGGAGAGCGCCGTCACCAGCCGGCTCGAAGGCCGATACACCAGCGATCCCGACGAAGGCGATTGGCCGGCGGTGACAGATACGACGGAGGCGGCGTGGCAGGCGACGCTTGCCAGGCTCGACGCCACCCATCATAAGCTGCGCGACACGATCCACCATTTCGATGGCGAGCGCCTGCACAAGCGCTTGGCTGAAGGCAAAGAGAGCGCCAACTACGCCATCAACGGCGTCATTCAGCACACACTCTATCACGCCGGCCAGATCATTCTGTTGAAGAAAGCCTGAGGCGCGGCGACGAAAACTTGCGTGAAAGGAATCCGCCATGTCATTGATGCTTGACGAAATCGCCGAGCAGCCGGCGGCGCTCAGGCGCACGATTGAGCAAGAGCGCGACAAAGTGGCGCGGCTCGGCGCGCACCTCCGCGGGCGCGATATTGACCTGATCGTCCTGGTGGCGCGCGGCAGCTCGGACAATGCGGCGCTGTTCGGGCGCTACCTGTTAGAGCTGACGACCAGCATCCCGGTGTCGCTGGCTGCGCCGTCGGTCTACACGCTCTACGGCGCCAAGCTGCGACTCCGTCGCGCGCTGGTCATTGGCGTGTCGCAATCGGGCGAAGGCGAAGACATCAATCTTGTGCTGGAAGCGGCACGCGCCGGCGGCGCTTGCACGGTCGGCATCACCAATGAAGCCGGCTCTGCGATGGTCAATCTGGTGGACGAGACGTTGCTGATGCACGGCGGGCGCGAGCGCTCGGTGGCGGCGACCAAGACCTTCACAGGCCAGATGATGCTGTTTTACATGCTGGCGGCGGCGCTCGCCGATGCCCAAAGCGAGCTTGGCTATGAAGCCGTGCCCGATTACGTCGCCGCGGCGCTCGACCACCGCGAAGCGATTCGCCAGCTTGTCGAGCGGTACGTCTTCATGGAGAACTGCGTCGTTGTCGGACGCGGCTTGCTCTACGCGAACGCCTACGAGCTGGCGCTAAAGCTGATGGAAACCTGCTATGTCGTCGCCGAGCGCTTTTCGTCGGCGGATTTCTTTCACGGCCCGCTGGCGGTCGTCGAGCGTCACTTTCCGACCATCCTGTTTTCGCAGCCGGGGGCAACCCGGCGCGGCGTCAAAGAGTTGATCGAGCGGCTCAGTGATCTGCGCGCCGACACGCTGGTGATTAGCGATGACGAGGAAATAGCCGGCATGGGCACGCGCCGCATACGCATGCCGGCGGAGATCGAAGAACTGCTCGCGCCCATTCCTTACATGGTGCCGGCGCAGTTGTTCGCGGCCTTGCTTGCCGATGCCAAAGGCTTGAACCCTGATATGCCGCGCTCGCTGTCGAAGGTGACGCGCACGGTATGATTCAGGGCGTCGTTCAGACATGAGATTTCTCTGCCCGGCGATGCAAACCGTTCTTCGGCTTTGCCCGTAGCTTCATTTCGATTCCAGAAGGTGAGTTATCAAATCGGCTCACCCAATCTCTTTTCGTAACGCATTGAAAGGAACAAACCATGAGTGAACAAGAGAATATCGGTATTGCGCAGCAAGCCTATGCCAACTTTCAGAGCGGCGACATTAAGGCGCTGCTCGGCCTGCTTTCAGACGATGTCGTGTGGCAATTGCCTGAAATCGCCAACGTGCCGTTTGCCGGCAAGCGCCAGGGCCACGAACAGGTCGGCCAGTTCTTTGCCAGCCTCGGCGAGCTTCAGGACGTTTTAGAGTTCACGCCGCAGAGCTTCACCGCCCAGAACGACAAAGTCGTCGTGCAAGGCCAGTACCGCTGGCGCGTCAAAGCGACCGGGCGAGAGTACGGCAGTGATTGGGCGCACGTCTTCACGATTCGCGACGGCAAGGTCGTCGATTTCCACGAGTACACCGACACGGCGGCGGCGGCTGATGCCTATCGGCAAGCGATGAGCGCCTAAGCCATAGCCGGCTCGCCACTGATGTAACACAGGAACGCCGCAGAGGCGGCAGCACAAAGAAAGATGCTGTGCTGCCGCCTCTGCGGCGTTCGCGTGTTTGCGCCCGATCATTCTTTGCAGAACCGCGCGCCTCAGGATAGGATGAAACCTTGAGGTAAAGTGATGAGCAAAGAGAACACCGAGGCGCTGACCAAACTGCTCGGGCTGCTCTTTAAAGCGCACCCCTGGCACGGCGTCTCCATCGGCAGTGACGCGCCCGAAGTCGTCACCGCCTACATCGAGATCGTCCCGACCGATACCGTCAAATACGAGATGCACAAGGCGACCGGCATCCTGACGATTGACCGCCCGCAGCGCTTCTCGAACGTCTGCCCTTCGCCTTACGGGCTGGTGCCGCAGACCTATTGCGGCGAGCGCGTCGCTGATCTCTTCAGCAAACGATCGGGCCGCCTGGGAATTGTCGGCGATGGTGACCCGCTCGACATCTGTGTGTTGACTGAAAAGGTCATCTCGCACAGCGATATTCTGCTGCGCGCCGTGCCCATCGGCGGGCTCAGCATGATTGACGGTGACGAGGCCGACGACAAGATCATCGCCATCATGAGAGATGATGTCGCTTACGGCGGCTGGCAGGACATTAAAGATTGTCCGCGTGCTGTCATTGACCGCTTACAGCATTACTTTCTGACCTACAAGAACGCCCCCGGCGCGCTCAAGAGCAAGACCGAGATCACTCAGATTTATGGGCGCGAAGAAGCGCTCGCGGTTATCCGCGCCAGCCATGAAGATTATCTGCGGCGCTTCCCCGACATCGAAGGCCGCTTGCTCGCCGCGCTGCGCGGATAGAGCGCCCCACTGGAGAAGAACGAACGAATGGAAACCATGATTGTCACGGGCGGTGCCGGATTTATCGGCGCGAACTTCGCCCGCTATGCGCTGGCGCAGAGCGCGGCGCGGGTTGTCGTTGTTGACAAGCTCACCTATGCGGGCAATCTGGTGACGATTGCCGACCTGATGGATGACGCGCGCTTTGTCTTTGTCCAGGCAGACATCGCCGACCGGGAAGCGATGGCCGCGCTCTTTCGCGAACATCAACCGACAGCGCTGGTAAATTTCGCGGCAGAATCGCATGTTGACCGCTCGATTGACGATCCCAGCCCGTTCATCGAAACCAACATCCGGGGCACCTTCGTGCTGCTGGAAACGGCGCGGCGTTATTTTGCGACGCTGACTGAAACTGAGCGTGCGGCGTTCCGCTTCTTGCACGTTTCGACCGACGAAGTCTACGGCACGCTCGGGCCATCGGGGCTGTTTTCAGAAACGACCCCTTACGCGCCGAACTCGCCTTACGCGGCATCAAAGGCGTCAGCAGATCATCTGGTGCGCGCTTATCACGAGACCTATCAATTGCCGGCGGTCGTCACCAACTGCTCGAACAACTATGGCCCATACCAGTTTCCCGAAAAGCTGATCCCGCTCGTGACGCTCAACGCCATCGAAGGCAAGCCGCTGCCGATCTACGGTGACGGCGGCAACGTCCGCGACTGGCTCTATGTCGAAGATCACTGCGCCGGCATCCTGTTGGCGCTCAGGCGCGGGCGCTCAGGCGACAAATACAACATCGGCGGCGGCGGCGAGCGCACCAACTTGCAGGTCGTTGATGCGATCTGCGCGGCGCTCGACGAACTATTGCCGGCGGCAGACAACCCGGCGCTCGTGGCACAGGGCAAGCGGCGCTATAGCGAGCTGAAGCAGTTCGTCCCCGACCGCCCCGGCCATGACCGGCGCTACGCGATTGACGCGACGAAGATTCGCCGCGAGCTGGGCTGGCAGGCGGCGATGGATTTCGAAGGCGGTATCGCGCGCACCGTGCGCTGGTACATCGAAAACCGCCAGTGGTGCGAGCAGGTGCAGGCCGACAAGTATCGGCGCGAGCGCCTCGGCGCTGTGAACGAATAAGATGTCTCGCGCCGGGCGGCGTCGGCGCACATCAGGTAGCGCATTCATTCCTCAGGGAGTAAACTGACGGCTTAGCTAAGAGCCCGAGCCAGAACCTTATTCATTATCTGGAGACAAGCCTTTGACGACCTCTGAAGAGCACCGCTCGACGTTGAGCGGCGTCCAAACCATTCAAGAAGCTATTCGCCTGCATGCCAAGTACACGCTCGCCAAACGCTGGAACGATCTGACGCGCCGCGACGTGTTGCTGGCGACCGCTATGGCCGTGCGCGATTGTTTGATCGACGGCATATTGGAGACCGAAGAGCGCTACCAGCAGGCCGACGCCAAGAGCCTCTATTACCTGTCGATGGAGTTTCTGGTGGGCCGCTCGCTCGGCAACAACCTGCTCAATCTGGGATTGCTCGACGTCTGTCGCGAAGCCTTGCTCGACCTCGGCGTTGACCTCGAAGAAGTACGCGAGACCGAGCCCGACGCAGCCTTAGGAAATGGCGGTCTTGGCCGCCTAGCTGCCTGCTTTCTGGATTCGCTGGCGACGCTCGGCATGCCGGGGTTCGGCTACGGAATCAACTACGAGTACGGCCTGTTCAAACAGGAGATCGAGAACGGCTTCCAGAAAGAAAAGCCCGATCACTGGCGGGCGCACGGCAGCCCGTGGCTGATCGAGCGACCTGACGAAGCCTGCGTCATCCCTGTCTATGGCCGCATCGAGCATGTGCCCAATGACCAGGACGACAAATATCATCCGGCGTGGACCGATTGGAAAGTGATGATCGGTGTGCCGGCGGACATGCCGATTGTCGGCTACGGCGGACGCACGATCAATTACCTGCGGCTCTATTCGGCGGTCTCCGACGAAGAGTTCGACATGCAGATTTTCAATCAGGGCGATTACATCAAGGCCGTCGAGGCCAACGTCGCCGCCGAGCGCGTCTCGAAAGTCCTCTACCCGTCAGATTCAATCGAAGCCGGGCGCGAGCTACGCTTGTTGCAGGAATACTTCCTGGTCGCCTGCGCCGTGCGCGACATCATGCGCCGCTACCAGCGCAACAACACGACCTTTGACGAGTTCCCGCAGAAAGTCGCCATTCAGATGAACGACACCCACCCGGCGCTGACGGTCGCCGAGCTGATGCGCGTGCTGATTGATGAAAACCGCCTGGAGTGGGACGACGCCTGGAAGATCACGACCGCAACGCTCGGCTTTACCAATCACACGCTGATGCCGGAAGCATTAGAGCGCTGGCCGGCGACGTTGCTTGAGCGTGTGCTGCCGCGCCATCTGCAAATCATCTTTGAGATCGACCAGCGCTTTTCGGCGCTGCTGCTTGAGAAGTGGCCGGGAGATTGGGAGCGGCTGCGGCGCATGTCGATCATCGAAGAGGGCGAGCGCAAGCAGGTTCGCATGGGCCATCTGGCCATCATCGGCAGCCACTCGGTGAATGGCGTGGCAAAGCTCCATTCCGATCTGGTGACGACGCGACTGGTGCCGGACTTCTATCAGCTCTGGCCCGAAAAGTTCAACAATAAGACGAACGGCGTGACGCAGCGCCGCTGGTTGTTGAAAGCCAACCCGCGGCTCGCTGAGCTTATCAACCGCACCGTCGGCGACGCCTGGGTCACTGACCTCGACGCTTTGCACAACCTTGAGCCGTGGGCCGATGACGCCGGTTTTCAGGAAGAGTTCCGTCAGATCAAGCGCGCCAACAAAGAGCGGCTGGCGCGCGTCATCCGCGACGCCACAGAGATAGACGTTGACCCGGCGACCTTGTTCGACGTGCAGGTCAAGCGCATGCACGAATACAAGCGCCAGCTCTTGAACGTGCTGCACATCATCCACGATTACGTGCGGGCGACCGATGAAGGCGAGCTGCCCGAAGTGCCGCGCACCTACGTTTTCGCCGGCAAAGCGGCGCCCGGTTATTGGGCTGCCAAGCAGATCATCAAGCTCATCAACAACGTCGGCCAGGTGATTAACGGCGACCGCCGCGTCAACGAGCTGATGAAAGTCGTCTTCATTCCCGATTACAAAGTGTCGCTTGCCGAGCGCATCATCCCGGCGGCGGATTTAAGCGAGCAGATTTCGACTGCCGGCAAAGAAGCGTCGGGAACCGGCAATATGAAATTCGCCATGAACGGCGCGCTGACCGTCGGCACCTTCGATGGCGCCAACATCGAAATCTGCGAAGAGGTCGGCCCGGAGAACATCTACATCTTCGGGTTGCGCGCCGAAGAGATCGAAGCGATGCGCGAACAGCGCAGCTACAACCCGCGCGAGTATTACGAGACCAATCCGGCGATCCGCCGCGTGCTCGACGCGCTGCAATCGAATCTCTTCTGCCCGGAAGCGCCGGGACTGTTCACCTGGATATTCGACAGCCTGGTCGGCCAGGACGAATACTTTCACCTCGCCGACCTGCCCTCTTACATCGAAACGCAGGAGTTGGTGTCGCGCGAGTTCCTGCAACCCAACGCCTGGGCGCGCAAAGCGATCATCAACGTCGCGCGCATCGGCAAATTCTCCAGCGACCGGACGATTCTGGAATACGCCCAGGACATCTGGAACATCGAGAGCGTGTAAGCGAAGCGCGGCGACGCGGCGAAAAAAAGGAGAAGCCTGCTATGGAATTCGATTACTCCGACAAGGTGCAGGGATTGCGCAAACGACTGCTGGCGTTCATGGACGAATACATCTACCCGAACGAGCAGCGCTTCCACGAAGAGATCGCTACGGGCGACCGCTGGCAGCCGACCAACGTTGTCGAAGAGCTGAAGGAAAAGGCGCGCGCCGCCGACCTCTGGAATCTCTTCCTGCCCGAAAGTGAGTACGGCGCCGGGCTGACGAATCTGGAATACGCGCCGCTGTGCGAGATCATGGGCCGCTCGGTGATGGCGCCCGAAGTCTTCAACTGCTCGGCGCCCGACACCGGCAATATGGAAGTGCTGGCGCGCTACGGCTCGGCGGAGCAGAAGAAGCAATGGCTGGAGCCGTTGCTTGCGGGCGAGATTCGTTCGTGCTTTGCCATGACCGAACCGGAAGTGGCTTCGAGCGACGCCACCAACATTCAAGCGAGCATCCGGCGCGACGGCGACGAGTATGTCATCAACGGGCGCAAGTGGTGGACTTCAGGCGCCGGCGATCCGCGCTGTCGCATCAGTATCTTTATGGGCAAGACCGACCCGTCAGCGCCCAAGCATAAACAGCAGTCCATGATTTTGGTGCCGATGGACGCGCCGGGCGTGCGTATTCTGAGGATGCTGCCGGTCTTCGGCTATGACGACGCGCCGCACGGCCACGGCGAAGTCAGCTTTGAAAACGTCCACGTGCCGGCATTGAACATGCTGTTGGGCGAAGGGCGCGGCTTCGAGATCGCTCAGGGTCGCCTGGGGCCTGGGCGCATTCATCACTGCATGCGCTTGATCGGCGTCGCCGAGCGCGCCCTTGAAGCGATGTGCCGGCGCGTCAAAGCGCGCGTCGCCTTCGGCAAGGCGTTGGCCGAGCAGGGCACCATCAAAGCCGACATCGCCGCATCGCGCCTGGAGATCGATCAAGCGCGGCTGCTCGTCTTGAAAGCGGCTGATATGATGGACAAGGTCGGCAACAAAGAGGCGCGCGCCGAGATTGCGATGATCAAGGTAATCGCGCCGAACATGACGCTGCGCGTGCTTGACCGCGCCATCCAGGCGCACGGCGGCGGCGGCGTCAGCGACGACTTCTTTCTGGCGCAGGCATGGGCGCATTCACGCACGCTGCGCCTGGCCGACGGCCCCGATGAAGTTCACCGCGAAGCCATCGCCAAGCTTGAGCTGAAGAAATACAGCTAAAGCCGGCGGCGTGAATTCATCACCGGCCATTAGCGCAAGCGATAAATGATGTACTTGGCCTGGTCTGAATAGAGCGGCTCGACGTACTGGCTGGTGAAGAGGTCTAAGGCCGCCCAGTTTCTGAGCTGCACATAGTAATCGGGCCGTGACTTTTCCAGCACCTTCGAAGTCATCAGCGAGGCGCTGCCGCTGCGCTTCGCTCCCCACGGAAAAATGCCATAAGCGACCAGCAGGTGCGTAATCCCCTGCCGCTTGAGATCATCTCTGACCTCGGCCATCGAATCGTTGTGTAACAACAAACGCTGCCAGCCTGTGGTGTCGAGACTGGTGTCTGCGACATAGTCGCGCTGCAAGCCGTAAGACATCTGCGCGCCGATCATCATCACGCGCGCGTCCCGCGGTAGCGTGCGGTTGATGAAATTGATGGCCTGATAATAAAACATTGATGACATGAAGCTGCGCCGCGACATCTGCCCGGTCAGGTACTGCGCACTGCGCAGCTCACCGAATTGTGTGAGGCTTGTAAAGGCGAGCGGCGCAAGCGCCGCGCTCAAGGCAATGGCCGCGAGCGCCTTTGAGCCAATGGCTACCCAGCGCGACCGCGCCTTCAACGCCGCCCAGTCGGTCAGTTCGGTCAGCACGTAAGCCGTGGCGATGGTTAATGCCGGGTACATTGGCAGCAGGTAACGGCTGTGCCAGATCACTTGCGTCAGCAGTGCATAGAAACCGACGCTGAGCGCTACGAGCCAGATCACGTGCCGCGACTTGCGCAAGAAGAGCACGAGCGGCGCGAAGAGAAAAAGATAGTTCGGCTCGTGATAGCCTTCGGGCGCGTTATAAAGATCGGGGTCGCTGAAATATTCCCAGAAATGCGGCGGGTGCTGAATCTGGCGATTGGCCACTGCCTGTGCCAATTCGGCTTCGCGCTCTTTGACGAGATCGGGCAAGGCCCGCCGCGCCTGCTCAAGGTGAGCGTCTAATCGAGCTTCGTCCGCATCGGTGAAGTAACGCGCGTGGCCGTCGCTCAGCTCGGTGACTTCGCCGGTCGCAAACGGATAGATGGGGTTGTGAAACCATAACTGGTTCTTGATGAACCAAGGCGAAGCGACCAGCAGCGTGATCGCTGTATAGAGCGCGGCACGCTTGATGATTGTCAACGGCGCAGCCGACCTGCGCAGGAAGCTTTCGAGCAAAAACATGACGCCGAGCAGCAGCACCCACACGGCAGCCGTGTGCTTGACGCCGAGCGCAAAGCCGGCCAGCAGCGCCGAGGCATAAAGCCAGCCGCGCCCGTCGCTCTCCAGGCTGATCATCAGCGCGGTGGTGGCCATAAACAGCATGCAGGCAAGCGCGACATCAACCCGGCAGGTGACCGAGACTTCGATCACCATGCCGGCGCCGAAGAAAGCGAACAGCGCCACAACGCCTGTGCGCCGCGACAGGAAGCGCGCGCAGAACGCATAAAGCGCCAGCGCGCAGATGAGCGCAACGAGCAGGCTGAAAACTTTCGCCGCCGTATCGCTCCTGGCCATCAGGGCGATGGCGTAGATCATCTGCATCAGGAACGGCATATTGCCGGCGGCGTTGTCTACGAGCGGATAGACGCGCCCGTGATCGATGAAAGATTTCGTTGCCGGCAGGTGATAGATCGCTTCGTCATAGGCGTGCGGCGGCGTCAGCGCTCGCAAAAGCAAGACGGCAAAGAAAGCGCAGAAGAGAATGGTGAGCGCCAGCCGCATACGCGTCGCCATCACGGCAGCAATGCCGGCTTTCATTACGTTGGTGAGCGTCGCGACTTCGCGCCACGACACACACATCAAGACTGCGATGGCCAAGCTAACCGGCAGTGCGGCCAGCATCCCGCCGAGCCCCAGGCCAAGCACCACGAGGCCGAGCAGACCAACTCCCAACATGACTGAAACCGTCAGCTCTTCAGCCAACCCGGTGAACGCCAACCCCAGGCCCCTGGCGCAGCGCCGCCCGACACAGAAAGCGATGGCGATGAGGCCCAGCGCAAAGGTCAAATCAAATAAGCGGTCAACCGCCATCCAGGCGCTTTTGTAATCTTCGCCCCACTGAGCAATCTGGAGATGCGCGTAAAACAACGCGCCGCCGCCGGCCAGCGCCATCAACAAAATGAAGTAGCGCGGCCTGAGCCATGCGCGCGCGCCATCTCTCGGTAGAGCAATCTCTTGCATCAAGGCTTCCTTCGCGACTGCTGACACCAGCAGCCGGAAATCCGGGGCGGGGTGCGGGGCAAAGGCGATTGTAACAATCGCCCATTGCGAATTCTATAGAAACTTTCCTGCGCCTCATCAGAGGTGCAGGTGGCCCGGCTTGCGCGCCGCGGCGCTTTCAAGCGAAGATGACAAAAGCCGTGATTAGACCGAAGGGCGTTTCGACCGTGTCGTCATTCATCCTGTGAGCAATTCTCATTCAGAGCGTTCACTTGCGCCGCTCGACCCGCACAAGCCCATCAGCCTGGCGCTCGGCGCTGGCGGCATACGCGGCATGGCGCACGTCGGCGTGCTGGAAGTTCTCGCCGAGCGTGGCTTTCAGATCAGCGAAATGGTCGGCACCAGCGTCGGCGCGCTGATTCTCACGTTCTATACCGCAGTCGGAATGGACGTGCCGGCGCTCAGACGTTTTGGCGCCAGCCTGACATCGAGGCACCTGCTGGCGTGGGCGTGGCTGCGGCGCGCGCCGGACTTCATGCGCCGGCGGTTCCTGCACCGCGCCGGCGTCATTCCCGAATCGCTCGACCGTTTGAGCGCCGCTTCGGGTGAGCTGCTCTATCATGGCGTCGAGCGTATCGGCATGGTTGCTTATGATTTGATTGCCCGCGAAGAAGTCTTCTTTCACAACCTGCAATCGGGCTTCCCGCTGGCCGACGCCACACGCGGCGCCGCCGCCATCCCGCATGTCTACCCACCACGTGATTGCCTGATGAGCGGGCGGCACATGCGGCTGATCGATGGCGGCGTCACCAACCTGCTGCCGGTTGAGTACCTATTCACAGCGCCGTTTCGCCCGCAACAGGTTCTCGCCGTAGACGTCTCGAACCGCGAGCGCCAGCGGCGGGCGAATCTTGCGAAGATCGAAGCGTTGCGCCGCGCTCATCCCGACACGCTGATCCGCGTGGTGCAACCTGAAACGCTGGGGCGCGGCACCCTGCTCTTCCGGCGTGCAGAGGTGCGAACGCTGATTGATATGGGCCACCGCGCTGCCGCCGCGCTGTTCACCGATCCCCGGCTTTTGTGATTTTTTTGTTGCGCTAATTGAAAGCACTGGCGCGCTGCCGTACAACATTTTATAATTCGGTTGCGCAGCCTGACTGCGTGTAGTCGCTTGTCCTGACCCCTTAAGGCAAAACAAGCATTTAACGATTGACGTTTGATCGCAGACCCGGCGGTCTTGCCACCCGGCAAGATGCCGCAGGTTGGCGTGTCGCCAGAGGTGGCTTCCTCAGATGTGGACAAAACTAATTCTTATCGTCGCCATGTTGATGCTTCTGCCGGTGATGGCTTCGTCGTCCGGCAGCGTCAGTTTTCGTGTCACCGCGCCCGGCCCCGAGCCTTGCACATGCGCCAAAGCGCCGCGCCAGAGTTTTGAAGCGCTGCTGCCCTGCGCCTGGAAGCAAGCACAGTTCGAAGTCGCCGGCCATTTCCCGCAGGTCGCCGGGCGCGTCTACACGCTTGAGCGCTCGGCGGTCACCTTGCGTCAGGGGCGCTGGTACGACGACGAGTTCAAAGCCTACATCGTCGGCGACACCGATCTCGAACGCGACCCGCCGGTGATGATCGGCCTGACCGGCGACACGCGCTACGATTACGAGACCGCGGTTCACGAGTACAAGCACTTTGCCATCGATAGCCTGAGGCTCGGCGAAACGGCGCACGCCTGGGTTGACAGCGAAGAAGACGAGGACCGCTAACAGCGGGCGGCGCGCTGGTTGTCCCTGTCTTTCTCCGGTTATCATGCGGTGGGCGCAGATAATCGGAGAAAGATCATGAAAAGAGCAACGCACGCTTTCTATTTTGCAATCGCCTGTCTTACCGCCCTTGCCTTATTGTCGGCGCACGCCGGCACAGCCTCTTCCGCAAACGCGGCGCCACCGGCCCAGGATGTAATGAGTCTCGACCGGCGCATCAGCACCCTCGAACAACGCCTCTTCCAGATGGAATCGAACATCAATCAGCTACAACAGCGGGTGCAATACGCGCAGCGCCAGCCGGCTGCGACCGCCCCCGCCGATCCGCAAGTCGAGCACCTGCGCCTTGAGCTGAACCTCTTGCAGGGCCGCCTCGGCGAAGTCGAATGCGGCTTGTTGAAGCTTGACGAGCGCACACTGCCGGCAGCCGCCCGCGCGCCGCAGTCGAAGCCGACTGACCCGTGCCGCTCGCAGCCCAACACGCCTGTGCGACTGTCGAGCCGGCGACAGTGATTCGCCCGCGAGCGATCAAAACGTGATTCGTCGGGCGGTGACCTTTCACCGCTGTGGCCATAGATTTGATTAACGACATGGTGCGCCTGCATCTCCTGACAGAGAGGCGGCGCACCATGTTGTTTGGAATGAAGGTCACATTCGGCTGACGCCGGATCATAAAGGCGACGAAAGCGGCGATGCGCTTCCCCATGCGGGTTGAACGGCGACGGCCACTCGCTTGAGGTCTGCTTTCCGCGGCTGATCGAAGCCGAGTGCGCCGCGACCGGGGCAATCAATTATTGCTACCAATTCATGTAGTGACACGCTTCCCTTTTCTGGCAATAATCGTAACGCCAAAGTGGAATGTGGCAGCCCCGGTCACCTTTAAGCTACTGCCCTTCCGAACAAAATGAGGAGAATTGGCTTCGCCTCGACCTGACGTATGCCCCCGCATTCGCAAGGCTCAACTGTGCATTATCAAGCAACCGGATTGAAAAGGAGAATCAACGTGCGCCCAAATTCCATCTTGCGATTTACATTCTCGCTTCTCTTGATCCTCACTATGCTGGCTCCCGTCCTGCAAGCCGCGCCGCCCGTAGGCGTGACGGTCGCCATTGACCCGATCAACCTGACGATGCCTGTCGGCAGCACCCGCCAGTACAGCGTCAAAGTGGTCGGTGCGACGAACACCGCCGTCACCTGGACGATTAACAACCTTCCGGGAGGCGATGCCACCGTCGGCACGATCAGCGGCACGGGCTTTTATATGGCCCCTCCCGTGCCGCCCCCCAATTATACCGTCACCATCAAAGCCACCAGCGTTGCCGACCCGACGGCCTTTGCCGCCGGCACGATCACCGTTCGCAACCAGGTGCCTTATGTGACATCGGTAGTCTCGGCGACGCTGCCGCCCGGCCCGTTCAGCCTCACCGTCAACGGCAGCCGCTTCGTCAACGGCGCGCAGGTCTTGTGGAACAACACGCCGCTCCAGACGAACTTCATCTCGACCACACAGCTCACGGCGACCGGCACCGCCGCCCAGGTTGGCAGCTTCAACATCACGGTCGCCAACCCCGGCCCGGCGGCAGTCTCGACGCCGCTTACCGTCAAAGTCGTTTCGACCGTGGTGGTGAATGTGACGCCGGCTTCGGTCGGCCTGGTGCCCGGCGCATCGCAGCAGTTTCAAGCCAACGTATCGGGCACGCCAAACACGGCGGTGACCTGGAAAGTCAACGGCGCGACCGGCGGCGATCCGGCTGTAGGCACGATTACACAAAGCGGGCTGTACACCGCGCCGAACACCGTTCCGACTGCGGGCGTCGTCACCGTTTCAGCGTTGAGCCAGGCCGATAACATTACGCAGGGCACGGCCACCGTGACGATTCAAGACCCGCTGGCCATCACCTATGGCCGCTTCCTCGATCAAGCCACCTTCGGCTCGACGCCGCAACTGATGACGCACGTCCGTCAGGTCGGCATCCAGGCGTTCATTGATGAGCAGTTCGCAACGCCCGAATCGCCGTGGCCATCGCTTGCGACGGCGCAACGCTCGGACGCCGTAGACGCTTTCTATGGCAATGCCCTGAACGGCCAGGATCAACTGCGACAGCGCGTGCTGTTCGCGCTCAGCGAAATCATCGTCGTCGCCATGAACAAAAATACCAATGGCAACGAGATCGTGCCGTGGTTGCAGGCGCTCAGCCGCAACGCCTTCGGCAATTACCGGACGCTGCTGCGCGAGATCACCCTGGACGCTTCGATGGGCAAGTATCTCGACATGGTCAACAGCGCGCGGCCCGGCATCAGCGGCGGCGCTAACGAGAACTACGCTCGCGAGGTAATGCAGTTGTTCAGCATCGGCCTGTGGAAGCTGAACCCGGACGGCTCGCAGCAGACGGACGCGCAGGGCAACCCGATGCCGACTTACACGCAGACCGACGTGAAGCAGATGGCGCTGGCGCTCACGGGCTGGACGTATGGCAACTCGACGGGCATCCCGCCGGCGTATCAGAACTGGAATTACTATCCCGGCCCGATGCTGCCCATCCTGTCTTACCACGACCACACGCAGAAGACGATTCTTGGGCAGACGCTCGCGGCGAATCAGACGAACGCGCAAGACCTCGACGGCGCGATGGATATTCTCTTCAATCACCAGAACATCGGCCCGTTCCTTGCCACGCGCTTGATCCGCGCAATGGTTACGAGCAATCCCAGCCCGGCCTACATCGCGCGCGTCGCCGCTGCCTTCAATGACAATGGCCAGGGTGTGCGCGGCGACATGAAAGCGGTGATCCGCGCCATCTTGATGGATGCGGAAGCGCGCAATGACAGCCCGCCATCGGACTTTGGCCGTCTGCGCACGCCTGTACAGCAGCACATCGCTTATCTGCGAGCGCTAAATATGCAGGCCGGCGCGGCGTCGCAGTTCGCTTACATCTTCTACACCTTCGGCGAAGGCATACTCGACGCGCCATCGGTCTTCGGCCATTACTCGCCGATGTATCACGTACCGAAGTCGCCACTGTTCGGGCCGGAGTTTCAAATCTATTCGCCGACCGAAGCCGTCAACCGCGCCAACTTCTTGTATAGCTATATGGCGAACCCCTGGCCAATCAACCCGGCCTTGCAGCCGTTCGTCAGCGTCGCCGGCAGCTCGACGGCGCTTATCAACGCGGTGGACAACGCGCTGCTCTACGGCAGGATGTCGCCGCAGATGCGCACAGCGCTGATCAACGCGCTGCCGGCGATGACCGACAATAATCAACGCGTCATGACCGTGCTTTACTTGACGGCGACGTCGGGCGATTACCTGATACAGCACTAACGCAATGAGGCAAACGATGAAAAATACACATAAGGTTTCACGCCGCGGTTTCATGCAGATGGGCGCGAGCTTTGGCATGCTGGCCGCGCTCGGGCGCTT
The DNA here is from genome assembly GCA_045807765.1 of Blastocatellia bacterium. Lineage (GTDB taxonomy): Bacteria > Acidobacteriota > Blastocatellia > UBA7656 > UBA7656 > DATENM01. The sequence goes on along the minus strand of JBJMGU010000152.1, from coordinate 30,997 downwards.
GCCTTTAGCCAGCGCCGCACCGGCTCAGGATTACAAAGCGCTCGTCTGCGTCTTTATGTTCGGCGGCAACGACGGCCACAACACTGTCGTGCCGCTCGGTAATCCGCAATACAGCACCTATCAGGCGGCGCGTGGCGCGCTGGCGCTGCCGCCGAGCCAGTTGCTCGCCATTGGCGACCCTGTGCAGGGCGCGTTCGGTTTGCACTATGGCTTGCCGGAGTTGCAGAACATTTATCAGCAAGCCCGCATGGCTGTGCTTGCTAATGTCGGCATGCTGGTGCGCCCGACTTCGTATGTGGACTTTCAGAGCAACAACCAGTTGCCGACCAACCTGCGCTCGCACTCAGATCAAGTACAGCAGATGCAGACCGGCTACCCGAACGCTTTTGGCGCGAGCGGCTGGGGCGGGCGCTCGGCAGACGCCATGCAGGCGGCGAACACCGGCACCAACTTCCCCGTGTCAATTTCGCTGAACGGCCAGGCGCTCTTCTGCACCGGCAGCGTTATCCAATCGGCGAGCTTGCAGCCGGGGAACTATCTCGATCAGAACGCTATGAGCCTCTGGCCTTCGACGGCGGCGCAGGCGCGGGCGACAGCGCAGCAGCAGATTCTCGCCGCCGGCAGCAGCAACCAGATGATCGCGGCGGCCAACAAGGCGATGAGCGATGCGCTGGCGCTCAACCCGCTGCTCAAATCGGCGGCGGGCGGCACGCCGTTTATGACGCCCTTCCCGCAGACGCAGATCGGCAACCAGTTGAAAGAGATTGCCCGCATCATCAGCCTGCGCTCGCAGCTCGGCGCGGCGCGGCAGGTCTTCTTCGCCGGCCTCAGCGGCTTCGACACGCACGGCGGGCAGTCGTATCAGCAATGGAGCTTACTGATGCAGATCAGCGCGGCGATGGGCGCTTTCTATAACGCGACGGTTGAGATGGGCATTGCCGATCAAGTGACCGGCTTCACATTGTCGGATTTCGGGCGGACGTTGCAGCCGTCGGGAACGGGCTCGGATCACGGCTGGGGCAGTCACCACTTCATCGTCGGCGGCGCGGTCGCGGGCGGGCGAATGTATGGCCGCTACCCGCTGATGACCAACTATAGCAACTTCAACGCGACCGGCGATGATTATGCCGACACGCGCGGCGTGATGTTGCCCGGCGTATCGCTGGCGCAATACGGCGCGACGCTGGCCAAATGGTTCGGCGCAAGTGACGCGCAGCTCGACACCGTTTTTCCAACGCTCGCCAACTTCGGCGTGCGCGATCTGGGATTTATGGGATAGCAGCGAGCCGCCCTGAAAGGGCGATAGGCAATAGCCGGTGGCGTTGCCACCGGCTATTGCCGCCATCCCCTGCGGGGATGTTTTCTAAGCAAGTTCTGACACTTCATTGGCAAATCGGCGGCTATGAACTGGTTCTAACGTCGAAGCCGACGAACTCTTTGATCGGCACGTTGCCTTTGTATTCCATCTCCTGATGAATGCCGATCTTCGACAAGTAGTAAGCGTGGGCGGTGCGGCGCTTGATCTCGCCGAAGAAACGCTCTTCCGGTTTCTTCGGGTCTTTCTCGTTCTTCGAGATGGCCGTCAGCACAGCGATGCGCTGTTCCGCTGTCGCCTGCATGAAGGGCTTGCTGTTCATCTCCTGCGAGACCGCGTCAATCGCTTTCAAGCCTTCGCGCCACTGGGTCTTCGGCTCTTCCGTCCACGACTCGGCGAGGCGCGCATCAATGTAAGCGGCGCAGGCGGCGGCGCGCGCCCCCGGTGAATGCTCGTCGGTCGGGATGATCAACTCAGTGATCTCATCCACCATCGCGAACTCTTCGGGAGTGAAAAAGAGCGGCGCTTTTGCCGACGCGGCGCCTTCGGTCGCGGCCTCTGCCGCGTTGGCCAATCCGACAAGCGGAATGCTGATGGCCGCTGTGGCGGTCAGCTTCAGCATATCGCGACGGGTGACGTTGTACGCGTCGCCGCTCGCGCTCTCCTGTCCGTCAACCTTTGGTTTTGCCGCTGTGTTCTCAGCGTCACTTTCTTCAATCCGCAATCCGCAATCCGCAATCCGCATTTTAGATGTTTCCTTTCTTGAACTCGTCGGCGAGGTGCTCGCACGAGCGCCAGGCGAGCGCCATAATCGTCCACGTCGGGTTCTGGCACGAGGCGCTGACGTGGCTGCTGCCATCCACGACGAAGAGGTTCTTAATGTCGTGCGATTGTTGAAACTGGTTCAACACCGAAGTCTTCGGGTCCGCGCCCATGCGCGCCGTGCCGAGCTCGTGGATTGACCAGCCTTCCGTAAGCACCGTGCGGTTGACGTCGATGATTTCGATGCCGGCAGATTCGAACATCTCTTGCGCCGTCGCCGCCATGTCTTTGGCCATCTTGTGCTCGTTGTCGCCGAACTTGTAATGGAAGCGCAGCGACGGCACGCCCCACTTATCTTTCACTTCAGGGTCGAGGTCAACGTAATTCTCATACCGCGCCAGCACTTCGCCGAACGCGCCCATCTCGATGAAAGCGCCGGCGTAATCGCGCACCGTTTTCTTATAGCCCTTGCCAAAGCCCGGCGTCTCGAATGCGTTACCTGGGAGCATCTGCGTGCCGCTGCCGCCTTCAAAGCCATAGCCACGGATGAAGTCGGCGTGCTTGTCCGTCAGGTTGCGGAAGCGCGGAATGTAAAAGCTGCCCGGTCGCCCATCATCATTGGTGCGCGGCTTGGCGATTTGATCTTTGACCAGCCCGGTGACGCCCGGCCCCATGATGTGCTCGCAGAAATTATGGCCGACGTGATTGCTTGAATTGCCGATGCCGTTCGGGTACTTCTCGGACTTCGACAGCAGCAGCAAGCGCGCCGATTCCAGCGTCGAAGCGGCGATCACCACCACTTTAGCTTTCGCCTCGTAGGTCTTGCCGGTCTCTGAATCAATGAAGCTGACGCCCGAGGCCTTGCCGGTGTTCTTATCCACGGTGATTTCGCGGGCGATGGAGTTGGTGCGCAACGTCAGCTTGCCGGTTTCCATCGCCGGGTAGATCAACCCGGTCGGCGAATCAAAAGCCGCGTGAATGTCGCAGCCGCCCGCCCGGCGGTTGCACGCGCCGCGACCGTAACAGCGGCTGCGATACTGGTTGTGCTTCAGCCCATCGGTGGTCACGCCGGCGCGATAAGGCGTTAAGACGCGGCCCATTTTCTTGAGGCCGGCGCGCAGCTTCATCTCGGCAGCCGTCAAGCGCACGGGCCGCTGAAAGAGGCTGTCGGGCAGGTGCGGCAGGTTCTCTTTGACGCCTGATATGCCGAGGTAGAGGTCAACCTTGTCGTAATAAGGCGCGATGTCTTTGTAGGCGATGGGCCAGTCTTCGCCGTAGCCGTCATGGGTTTTGGCTTTGAAGTCGTAATCCGACAGGCGGAGCGCCAGCCGTCCCCAGATGTTCGTCTTGCCGCCTAAGACGCGCGCCCGCACCCAGGCATAATTCGTCCCGGTGTAGGGGTGGTCGCGCTCGTCAACGACGATGTTCTTGCTGTAATCCGAGCCACCCCAGCCCTGCACATAAGAATAGACGTGATTGAATTTCATGTCCTTGCCATAAGGCGGCTGGCGGATGTTGTATTCGTTGAACGACAGCGCGTGCGAGTCGGGCGGCATCTGACCGCGGCGCGGATGGTCGTAGGGCCACTCCATCGATTTCAGTTCTTTTTCGATGTTGAGTTTTTTGCCGGCTTCGAGCAGCAGGACTTTCATGCCGCGCGAAGTCAGCACGTGCGCCGCCATGCCGCCCGCCGCGCCGCTGCCGACGACAACAGCATCATAGACGGTTTTCAGATCGGCTTGGGGTTGCGCTTGCGGGACGAGACGAATCAGACTCATTGCACCCTCTCAGTTCTTAAAATTGTTTAGCTGAATCAGAGCCGGATGGCCCAAGAAAGCCTATGGCCAATGGCGGCGGCTGTCAAGCGCATGGTCGATAGGCCACCGTGACGGCACATCCATTGCTCAACTATTCGACGGGCGAGCGGCTCGCCGTTTCCTGTACCTGATTCGTGCAGGAAACCCGACAATCGTTCTGAAAGGATATGCCGCCGCGCATCTTTGAAGCGCTGAAACCAGACGGCAGTTCGGCGTAACCGTCAGCGCCCCATTGTCGTACTTAACTAAAGAGCGCAAACCATATTAGCGCGGCGCATGGGTCGCCGAATTACCGCGACCCGAGACGCCGCGCGATGCGTTTGGAGAAGCAATTATGCAGATCAGCGATTATAAGAAGACCCTCAAGCGGTTGCGAATTCCCGATTACAAAGTCATCGTTCGGCGGCTGGGCCGACGCGGCTTGATTGCTGTGGCGACGCTCGCCGCAGTTGTCGTCGGCTCGATCCTTTTTTCAGGCGTCTTCACCAAGAAGCAGCATGCCGCAGGGCAGTCGCAGCCGCCGCCCACCGTGCCCGTATCGGCAGCCCAGGTGACGCTTGAGACCGTGCCGCTACAGGTCAGCGCCATAGGCCGCGCCGAGCCGGCTTCGACCGTCTCGGTCACGTCGCAGACCGAAGGGCAGATCACGCGGGTCAACTTCACCGAAGGCCAGTTCGTCAAGAAAGGCGACTTGCTCTTTAACATTGATCCGCGCTCGACACAGGCCAATCTAGCGGGCGCGGCGGCCAACCAGGCGCGCGCCGTCAACGAACAGCGGCAGGCGCAGGCCAATCTGGCTAAAGACCAGGCGCAGGCGCAAACCGCCGCCGTGCAGGCGCAGCGTTACGAGTACCTCTACAAGCAGGGCGTTGTTTCCAAAGAGCAGTATGACCAGATACGCACCAACGCCGAGGCGCTCGCGGCAGTCGCCAGGGCCGATCAAGCGGCAGTCGCCAGTTCTCGCGACGCCGTCAAAGCCGCGCAAGCCGCCGTCCAGTCGTCGGCGGTCGAGGCGGGCTATACAGAGATTCGCGCGCCGATTGACGGGCGCACCGGCAGCCTGATGATTCATCAGGGCAATGTCGTCAAAGCCAATGACCCGAACCCGCTGGTGGTTATCAATCAGGTCACGCCGATCAATGTCACCTTCTCGGTGCCGGAAACCCAGTTGCCGGAGATCAAGCGTTACCTGGCGGCAGGCGCAGTGCCGGTGACCGGCACCCTCCCCAATGACGCAGGGCCGCCCGAACAGGGCACCCTGACCTTCGTTGATAACACCGTAGACCCGGCGACCGGCACCGTGAAGATGAAAGCGACCTTCACGAACGCGCAACAGCGCCTGTGGCCCGGTCAGTTCGTCAACGTTTCGGTGACGTTGACCTCACAGACGAACGCTACGGTCGTGCCTTCGGTGGCGGTGCAGACCGGCCAGCAGGGCACCTATGTCTTCGTCGTCAAAGACGACCAGACGGTCGAGATGCGCAAGGTTGAAGTGCAGCGCACCGCGGGCGAAAAGAGCATCGTCGCCAGCGGCCTCACGCCCGGTGAAACCGTTGTCACCGACGGCCAGTTGCGCTTGCGTCCCGGTAGCCGTGTGCGGGTCACGGAAAGCGCCGGACAGGACAATCCGTGACAGAACAGGAGTCAGAAGTCAGGAGTCAGGAGTCAGAATAAAGAGCGGAGGCGGACAAGCGGACTCGCGATAAGCGGACTCGCTGCCGCCGACTTCCTCTTCCATTCTGTCTTCTGAATTCTGACTCCTGACTCCCGCAAGGTAGTTATGAACATCGCCAGTCTCTTCATCCGCCGCCCGATTACGACGGGCCTTATCTGGGCGGGCATCCTCATATTCGGAATCATGGGTTATCGCCTGCTGCCCGTAAGCGAGCTGCCTAACGTTGATTACCCGACGATCAACATCAGCGCCAGCCTGCCGGGCGCAAGCCCTGAAACTATGGCCTCGTCGGTGGCGACGCCGCTCGAAAAACAACTCTCGACCATCGCCGGCATCGATAACATGACCTCGACGAGCGCCCAGAGCTCGACCTCGATTGTCGTGCAGTTCAATCTCAGCCGCGACATTGACGCGGCGGCGCAGGACGTTCAAGCCGCCATCGTGCGCGCCTCGCGGCAATTGACGACCGAGATGCCGACGCCGCCCTCATTTCAAAAGGTCAACCCGGCGGACGCGCCCGTCTTGTTCCTGGCCTTGAGCTCGCCGACGCTGCCGCTTTCAACCGTAGACGAATATGCCGAGTCGCAACTGGCGCAGCGCATCTCGATGATCAACGGCGTCGCGCAAGTCTCTATCTACGGCTCGCAGAAGTACGCCGTGCGCATTCAGCTCGACCCGAATCAACTGGCATCGCGCGGCATCAGCATGGATCAAGTGCAGCAGGCCGTCGCGCAGTCGAACGCCAACCTGCCGACCGGCACGCTCGATGGCCCTAATAAATCTCTGCGCATCGCCGCAAACGGCCAGCTTCAGACTGCCGATCAGTACCGGCCCATCATCGTCGCTTATCAGAACGGCTCGCCGGTGCGCCTGAGCGAGGTGGGCCGCGTGCTCGACAGTGTGCAGAGCGACAAGGTGGCGAGCTGGTTTAACGACGAGCGCGCCATCGTGCTGGCCATCCAGCGCCAGCCCGGCACCAACACCGTCGAAGTCGTGGATAACGTCAAGAAGATTCTGCCGACCTTCCGCGAGCAGATGCCGGCGTCTGTAGACCTGAACATCCTCTTTGACCGCTCGCAGAGCATCCGCGAATCGATCAGCGATGTGAAGTTCACGCTGGCGCTGACGGTCTTCCTGGTCGTGCTGGTGATCTTTCTCTTCCTGCGCAACCTGTCGGCAACCATCATCCCCAGCCTGGCCGTGCCGATGTCGCTGTTCGGCACTTTCGCGGTGATGTATCTGCTCGGCTTCACGATGGACAATCTATCGATGATGGCGCTGACGTTATCGGTCGGCTTCGTCGTTGACGACGCCATCGTCATGCTGGAAAACATCGTGCGCCACGTCGAGCTGGGCGAGCGCCCGTTTCAAGCAGCGCTCAAGGGCGCGAAAGAGATCGGCTTCACTATCGTTTCGATGACCATCAGTTTGGCCGCCGTCTTCATCCCTGTGCTGTTTATGGGCGGCATCCTGGGTCGCTTGCTGAATGAATTCGCGGTGACGATTATGGCGGCGATTCTGGTTTCGGGCCTGGTGTCGCTGACGTTGACGCCGATGCTCGGCAGCCGCTTCCTGCGCGAGCACAAAGGCGAGCGTCACGGGCGGCTCTACCAGATGTCCGAGCGCTTCTTTGACGGCATGCTGGCGGCTTATCGCTGGACGCTCAAGCATGTGATGGCGCACCGGGTCGCGACGATGGCGGTTTCAGGTCTGATCCTGGTGGCGACGATTTATCTCTTCGACAAGATTCCCAAAGGCTTCATCCCCAGCGAAGACACCGGGCAGATCAACGCGACAACGGAAGCGGCGCAGGACATCTCATTTGAATCGATGGTCAAGCACCAGCAGCAGGCCGCGGCCATCATTCAGCAAGACCCGAACGTCGATGCCTTCATGTCGTCGGTCGGTTCAGGCGGCGCCAACTCAACGTCGAACAATGGACGTTTCTTGATTCGTCTGAAGCCGCACAACCAGCGCCGCTTGAGCGCCGACGAAGTGATTCAAGAGCTGCGCCCGAAACTGTCGCGCATTCCCGGCCTGAACGTTTACCTGTCGAATCCACCGGCGATCAACGTCGGAGGCCGCACGAGCAAAGGCCAGTACCAGTTCACTCTGCAATCGGCAGACAACCGTGAGCTGTACGAGGCCGCGCCGCGCGTCGAAGAGACGTTGCGCCAGTTGCCCATCTTGCAGGACGTGACCACAGACTTGCAGATCACCAGTCCGCAGGTGACCGTCGAGATGGATCGCGACAAGGCGCAATCCTTAGGCATCTCGGCCAACCAGTTGGAGAGCACGCTCTACAGCGCCTACGCGCAGCGCCAGGTGACGACCATCTACACGCCGAGCAATCAGTACTGGGTGCTGATGGAAGTCGCGCCCGAATACGAAGCCGACCCGGCGGCGCTCAGCCTGCTCTACGTCAAGACCGCCGGCGGTCAGCAGGTGCCGCTCGGCACGGTGGCAACTTTGAAGCCGAGCGTCGGGCCGTTGACGGTTAACCACTCTGGCCAGTTGCCGTCGGTGACGGTCTCGTTCAACCTCAAGCCCGGCGTATCGATTGGCGATGCGGTCAACCAGGTGCAGCAGACGGTCGGCCGGATGAAGCTGCCGGAAACGATCAGCACGTCGTTTCAAGGGACGGCGCAGGTCTTTCAGTCGTCGCTTCAAGGTTTGGGGATGCTGCTGCTCGTCGCGGTGCTGGTGATCTATATTGTGCTCGGCATTCTCTACGAGAGTTTGATTCACCCGCTGACGATTCTTTCAGGCTTGCCTTCGGCGGGCTTCGGGGCGCTGCTGACGCTGATGGTCTTCGGCGTTGATTTGAATATTTATGCGTTTGTCGGTCTGGTGATGTTGATCGGCATCGTTAAGAAGAACGCCATCATGATGATTGACTTCGCGCTCGAAGCCCAGCGCAACGAAGGCAAGTCGCCTGAAGAGGCGATCTTTGAAGGCAGCCTGATGCGCTTCCGCCCGATCATGATGACGACGATGGCGGCGCTGCTCGGCACGCTGCCGATTGCTTTAGGGTTAGGCGCAGGCGCGGAATCGCGGCGGCCTCTGGGACTATCGGTAGTCGGCGGTTTGATGGTCTCGCAACTGCTGACGCTCTACATCACGCCGGTCGTCTATGTGTACATGGAGCAGTTCAAAGATTGGACGAGCCGCCTGTTCAAGCGCCACCCGCACCCGCCGGCCATCGAATCGCCCGCCGGCGATTAGAGGGAACTCCAAATAGGTTTAGACCTTGCAGGGGCCGGGACAAGTCCGGCCCCTGCGACAGCGACACGCAATTCAAAATTACTCTAACGCTTCTCCGACGAGCCGGCGCTGGCCGCGCCCGCCGCGCGCTTGATGTACTTGTCATACCAGGCGAGATAACGCTCCAGGCGGTCGCGGTTATAGCTTGGGCGCTGAATGCCGTGGAACTCGTTCGGGTAGATCACCAGTTGGGTGTCTACGCCGAGGCTGCGCAACGCCTGATACATCTGCTGGCTGCCCTGTATGGGCACATTGAAGTCACGCTCGCCGCCTAAGAAAAGCGTCGGCGTCTTGATGCGGTCGGCGTGCAGCAACGGATAAGAGAGCTTCACATAAGTCTCCCAGGCTTTCGGGTCCCAGGGCGGGCCGATTTCGTAATCATACTGAATGATATACTGATCGGTGCCATAGAAAGAGACCGTGAATGCCGTGCCCGCGCCGCTGGTCGCCGCCTTGAAGCGGTTGTCGCTGGCGATCATGTAATCCGTCAGGATGCCGCCATAGCTCCAGCCGCCGACGCCTAAGCGGTCAGGGTCAGCGACGCCCATCTGAATGACATGATCTACGCCGGCTTGCAGGTCTTCGACTTCATAATGGCCCCAGTCGGCAAAGATCGAGCGCGAGAATTTCTGGCCGCGCCCGCTGCTGCCGCGATAGTTCACCGCCAGCACCGCGTAGCCGTTTGCCGCGAACCATTGCCGCTCTGTGCTGAATGAATGTTGATCCTGTCCGTTCGGGCCGCCGTGGATGCGCAGCAACAGCGGCACCCGCGTGCCCTTCACGTAGCCCACCGGATAAGTCAGCAACCCATGCACTTCTGTGCCATCCTTGCTCTTGAAGCCGACTTCTTCAGTCGGCGCCAGATCAAGCTCGGCCATCAGCGCGTCGTTCTGATGCGTCAACTGTCGCAATGTGCTGCCATCCACCACATAGACTTCCGTGGCCTTCGTGTCGCCGCCCGAAAGCACTGTCGTGTGGCCTGCGGCAGTCACCCAGCTTGAAACGGCGACCGGCGGCGCAAGCAAGCGCTCGACGCTGCCGCCCGCAATCGCGGCGCGCGCCGGGTAGACCGAACGGTCGTCTGCAACCATAAACATGATCGCTTTGCCGTCGGCGCTGAAACGCGGCGACGAGATGGCGCGGTCGAGGTCTTCGACGGCTTTGATGCGTTGCGGCGCGCTGTTGCCGTCAGCGGCGACAATCATCAGATGATCCATGTTGTAGGCGCCATATTTCTTCTCATCGCCTTCAACAAAAGCGATCCAGCGACCATCCGGGCTCCATTCGAGGCGCGCCCGCCCGCCGCGGCTCGTAGCCGGCGTCAGCGCTTTTTCCGTCGCTCCGGCGCGCGCCTCGGCAACGAAAATCTGATAGGACGGCTCGCGGTCGGGGTCTTGCCCGTGGTTGCTCAGAAAGGCGATGCGGCTGCCATCGGGCGACCAGGACGGCGCGGCCTCATCGACTTTGCCGGCGGTCAGTCGCTCCAGCTTCTTGGTCGCGATGTCGTAGAGGTAGATGTAGCTGTGACGCCCTGAAAGCAGATAGCCCTGCACGTCCTGTTTGAAGTGGTAGCGGTCAATGACGATGGGCTTGGGCGCTTTCGGCCTGTCCGCAGGTTTGTCGGCAGGCTTGCTCGCATCCGTAGGCGACCCAGGGTTAGCCGGTGGCGTGGCGTTAGCCGGGGGCGTCGAGTTCAGTTCTTCTTCAGGGTCGGGATCGCCGATGACCAGCGCCAGCCGCTTCGCATCGGGCGACCATTCGTAGCCCTGCAAGCGGCCTTTCAACTCTGTAAGCTGGAACGCCTCGCCGCCGCTGCGATCCATCAACCACACCTGACTGCCCTTGGCTTTGCCGGGCCGCCCCGATGTGAACGACAGGTATTTGCCGTCCGGCGACCAGCGCGGCGACGACTCGCTATCGAGGCTGAAAGTGAACTGACGGTCGCTCTTGCCGTCGTAGCTCGCCAGCCAGATGTGCGAGCTGCTCTTGTCCTCTTTGACGTCAGTGGTCGAAACCACATAAGCGACCCACTGGCCATCGGGTGAGATTTGCGGGTCACGCACGTCGCGCATGCGGAACACATCATCGAGCTTGAGCGGGTGGCGCGTCGTCTGCGCCATCAGCGCAGTGGCGCAAACGAGAATGAGAATCAGCGCACGGGATAGGCGGCGGATAGACATAGACGGTGTTTCCTCCTGCAATCTTTCAACTGTTGGCTTTCGATAACGACGAGATAGATGGAACCGGAAGCGTCATTATACATAATTTGCCGCCGCGGTTCTAAGAAAATCCTGGGCTCTAAAGGAAGGATTCCCGGATCAGCCGGGCTGTTTCAAGACACCTGGGGGCTTACGGCCAGCCGGCCATGACAAATGAGCGTGAAGCGGGTCACCGCTCCACGCTCATGCTTACGGTACAGATGCGCTTTACCTCACACGCGTCATCAGCGAGTGATTCTTTACTTTGACGCTGACCACTTCCCACGGATCGTCATACGGCACGGCGAAGGCCCGCACCACCGGCAGGTTGTCGCTGCCCGATTCATCTACATCCAGGCCAAAACGCGTGCCACCCTGTCGCACCGTCCAGTAACGACCGCGCACAGTGTAGATCACCGCAACCGGTTCGCTTGCCTGGTCGTGCTGATAGAGGCGGAATATGTTGGGATTCTGGCTGTCTTGCAACAAGACGTAATGGCCCGCCGGCAGGCTATAGCCCGCCATCTCCATTTCGTAGGGAACGTTGATGTCAAAGTGAACCTTGGTGCGCGTCGGCACCTGTGCCAATGCCGTCGCCGTCACTGCCATTAACAGTGCGGCAATCATTACGCTCTTTCGTATGGCTGTCATTAGCAAACCTCCTGAAAAAATCTTCACCCTTGAAGTTTGCAAGCCCTGTGCCTTTGTAGATAAGAGCGGAGAGAGCGGCGCAAGCGACCGATGCGCAACGCGCGTTGAATGATTCCCGCACAGCCTGGCGGTTCAGGGTGTCTGCCATTGGTGAGAGGCAGCCGAGCGCAAGAGCGCGTCAATGATGGCCATGTTCTGCACGGCGTCTTCGAGCGGAAAGCGCGGCGGCAGGTCTTCGCGAATCGCCTGCGAGAACCGGTCGCCTTGAATCGTGTACTGGTCTGTGATGGGAAACTCGATGGTCTCGACGCCTTCACCGAACACGCTTGAGCCGTCATCGATGAAGATGCGCGTCGGGCGGTCGGGCGGCGCGTTGAAGGGAATCTCGATCTCGATGCGCCCGTGCGCGCCAAAGATTTGCACGCGCTGATAAGCCACCATCTGTGTGCCGCATACGAAAGTAGATTGGCCGCCGGCAAAATCGAGAATGCCCGAAGTCAACCGATCAACCTGCATCTCAGGATCGCGCTCAATAAGCGCCATCACGCGCCGCGGCTCGCCCTCGAACAGGTAACGCGACATCGCCACCAGATAACAACCGATGTCCATCAGCGCGCCGCCGCCGTACTCTGGCCGATTGCGAATGTTCTGCGGGTCGCGGTTGAAATAGCTGAACGCTCCGCTGATGGCGCGCAGCTCGCCGATGCGCCCCAGTCGCACAAGGTCGAGCGCCGCGAGCCATTGCGGATGCGTGCGCACCATGAAGGCTTCTTCGATGCGGCGACCTGTGCGGTCGCGCACGGCAATCAATTGGCGCGCTTCGTCTGCGGACAAGGCGATGGGTTTTTCGCAAAGCACATGCTTACCGGCTTTGGCGGCCTGAATCGTCATCGGCACATGCAAGTGATTGGGCAGCGGGATGTAGACGGCTTCGATCTGCGGGTCAGCGAGCAGTTCTTCGTAAGCGCCATAAGCCGTGGGGATGCCGAGCCCGCGTGCCGCCGCTTCGGCTCTGTGATAATCCCTTGAGGCGATGGCCCGCACTTCAGACCACGCGCCGCGCTGCATAGCCGGAATCACTTTCTGCGTTGCGATCTTGGCAACGCCCAGCACGCCCCACACGACTTTCTTCATCGCACAGCCTCCGCCTGCAAGACATCGGGAATGAAACCACAGATGAACACAGATGAACACCGATGGAAGAGAAAACCATCTTATCTGTGTTTATCTGTGTTCATCTGTGGTTCCCTCTCCGAAGAATTAAACGGCGGTCAGCTTGCTCGGCGCAAGGACGGAATCGAGCCGGCGGATGCGTCCGGCGTCGTCTAATTCGATCTGCACAGTGTAGCGTGTGGCGCGCGTCGCCGTCGAAGCAACGTCTTCAAAAACAATCGCCGGCAAGCCGTTCAATACGCGCCGCACGGGGCGCGGCTTGCCCTTGAGCTTCAGGTTGAGCGCCGCGATCAAGCGCAGCAGCTTGTCGCGCCCGCGGATGGGTTGTAGCGCCGCCTGTACTTCGCCGCCGCCGTCCGAGAGGCTGACGACATCGGCGGCAAGCAATCGCTCAAGTCCCGCGGCGTCGCGGCTGTTCAGGTAGAGCAGGAATTGTTCGAGCGCTTGCCTTGTCGCTTCGCGTTTAGCGGGACTGAGATCGGCCCGCCGCCGGTCGTAATCTTTCATGCGCTTGCGGGCGCGGAGCAGTGTGACTTTGACGTTGGCTTCCGTCAGGTCGAGCGCGGCGGCGGTCTCGGCGGTCGAATAATCGAAGACGTCGCGCAGCAACAACACGGCGCGCTGCGTCGGCGTCAGCGCTTCGAGGGCCAGCAGGAAGGCGAACGAGATGCTCTCCAAGAGGTCATAGCGCGCCGCCGGCGAATCCGTGGAGGGCGCCGCGGGCTCAAACGACGGCAGGCTTGCTTCATCGGTCGGCACAGGCGACGGCAGCCACGGCCCGGTGTAATCGCGCCGCCGCCGCCGACGCAGCAGGTCGCGGCTCAAGTTCATCGCCACGCGCACCAGCCAGGGACGCAACGGCTCGTCTGTGCGGCGCGGCGGATGCTCAAGTGCTCGCACGAAGGTCTCTTGCACGAGGTCTTCGGCGTCGGCGGCGTTGCCGGTCATTCTGTAACATAAGCCCCAGAGCAGTCGGCGGTCATTGTCGAGCGTTTCGGCGTAAGCAGTCATGGGTCAAGCCGTCCGGCGGCGCGCTCCTCTGATTATTGATCCATGCGATCAGCCAGCGCGCGCAGCAACGCCGCGCCATCACCGCGCCATGCGCTGCCATGCATGCAGGCGAGCGTTTGCGGCTCGGTCGCCGCCAGTCGCTCAAGCATGGCGCGCGTGTTGCGCGAATGCGCAAAGTAATCGAGTTTGCCGCGCAGGGCTTCGCTCGGCTCCAAAATGTCGGACTCGGTGAGCGCCGGCATCTTCGCGCCCGGTTGCGTGAACAGGTCGCCGCACAACAGCGTGCGCGTTTCGCGCTCCATCATCAAACCGCTCTCCCATCCGTGCGGCAGGTGCGGCGTGTCGAACCACTCGACCGTATGACGGCCCAGCGTCAGCCGTTCGCCATCGGCCAGCACACGCGGCGCGCGGTCGGCCTGATCTTCGATTGAAGTCAGGGCGGCGATGCGGCTGCAAACCGGCTGAGCCTGCGGCGCTTCAGCAAGCCACTGGTTGAGCGAGCCGCATTCATCGGCTTCGACATGCGAAAACGCAACGTAGCGCAAACGCTCGACCGGCAGAACGTGGGCGACCGCTTCGCGCACCAGCGGAAAGAGCTTGCGCATGCCTGTGTGAAACAGCAACGGTTCTTCGTCTAGGATGAGATATTGATTGAACGAAAAGCCGCCCGGAATCGCGTCCAGCGGCGTGTTGATGCGGTAAATGCCTTCGGCAATCTCGGATATATTCGTGCCTGTTTGCGTGTTCGTAATCGTCATAACCTCTCCAACAAAGTTCAAGGATAAGCTGCACTCAGGCGACGCTGAGGCAAGCAGATGTTAAACGATAGCATGCACCTTGAAAGTTCGCGCGGCGGCCACCATCTCCGCGGCGCGCCGCGCGCTCGCAAGGCTTGCATCAACTAGCATGCCTTCTGCGCCGACCCAATCGCCGGCGACGTAGAGGCCGGGCACCTCGTCAACCTGCGGGCCGGGCCTGCCTTCTGTGCCGCTTTGGGTGGCCAGCGCCACGGCGTTCATCACCGTCATGTCGGGCAGGAAGCGGCGATGCGCCACCTCTTTGCGCCAGCTTGGCTGCACGAGGTCGAGCAAGTCTTCCAGCTCGCGCTCGACCTGCGCTGGCGAATCATCGGCGTCGGGCGCGAGATATTTAGCGACATGAATCAGCGCGCCGCCCGCCGGGGCCAGCCGCGCCGACGCCGAATGCACAGACAGGTAGAGCGGGCGATCAATGCCGAAGGCGTAGAGCGCCTTCGGCTTCGGCAAGCGTGTGAGCGCGACATCCAGACATGCCGCTTTCACAGGGACGGCGGCGTCGGCCCAGCGCGCCAGCTCGGTCTGCTCGCCGCGCTCGACCAGACGCGCGGCTATCTGTGGACTGGCGGCGATGATGATGCCGGCGGCGTAGATGATTCGGCCATCCGCAGTGCAGACGGCGCGCGCTACGCCATTTGGATCGCGTTCGACACGCTCGACCTTCACGGCGGTTTCGATCTCGACACCGGCGGCGAGCGCGGCATCGCGCAAGCCGTCAACAATTGTCTGCCAGCCGCCATCGAGATAGAGGACGCCTTTGGCGAAAGCCAGTTGCAACTGCCTGAGAGCAGCGCCGGCGCTCAACCGATCCGTCGCGTTGGTGTAAGTCGCGATGCGCAGCGCCGCGATCAAGAACTCTTGTACTTCGTGGTGCGTGATGTGGCCATCGAGCCACTCGCGCAAGCTGACGCGCATCAGGCTTTTCGTGTCGAGCTTCGGCAGTGACGCCAGCCAGCGCATGGCTTCGAGCTTTGCCGACAGCCCGAACAGACCAGTCGTCAGCAGCGATGTGATTCCCGAAGGGAAGGTGTGCTTCTGATTGTTTTTAATGGCAAACGCGCCGGAGACCGCAGGTACGCGCCCGCTCACACGGACGCCCAGCTCGCCAAGAATCTCGATGCCGCGCCCGCCGCGATAGAGCGCGTGCGGCCCGATGTTGAAATGAAAACCGTCCTGCGTCTTCGTCCGTGCGCGTCCGCCGAGGTCGTGCGCTTGCTCAAACAACCTGACGCGCTTACCCTGCCGTGCAATGAATGTGGCGGCGGTCAACCCCGCCACGCCGCCGCCGATAATGATGGCATCGTAAGATTCATTTAATTGCATCTTTCCGATCTCCTTTCAAACGGTCATTTGATTTCTAACGACTACACGTTTGACGTAGCCGGAAAGTTACAACCGCTTGAAATTTCCGGCGCGGTGGCATATAACCGCGAGTGCCCACTCAGTCAGCCGGGTTCTGATCTGCGCTCTTTTACAACCGAAGAAAAACGAACAAGTATGCGGGCGTAGGGAGCAAGAGGCCCGCCTCCGAGTCGTGTGCCACTCATCACCCTATCAGGTCAACACAAGGAGAGTCTCATGAGAATCAAACGCGCCTTAAGTATGCTTCGCCACCAGGCATTGCCACTGGCCCTGGCGCTGCTAGCGCTGCTTCTGCCTATGACGGCGCGAGCACAATCGCAATCCACAACCGGCGTCATCGAAGGCATCGTCTATGACCAGAACAACGCCGTCGTCGCCGGTGCTACGGTCGCCATCAAGAATAAAGACACAGGCTTTGAGCGCACGGCGACGACCGACGACAACGGGCGCTTCCGCGCCGTGCTGCTGCCGCTTGGCACCTACACCCTCGACGCGCAGAAGCAGGGCTTCACCCGCGTCGTTCGCGAGAGCATCGAGCTGACCGTCGGCCAGACGCTCAACTTCAACCTGACGATGCAACCGGCGGGCACCAGCGAATCGGTCACTGTCACCAGCGACGCGCCCATCGTCGAGACGACGCGCGCCGAGCAGTCCACGCTCGTAGACAAGCGCTCGGTCGAGAACCTGCCGATCAACGGGCGCGACTTCACGGGCTTCATCAAGCTCGCGCCGACCGTTTCCATCGTGCAAGGTCCGGACGGCAACGAGATCACCATCAACGGGCAGAAGGGCATTCAGAACAACATCTCGATTGACGGCTCGGACGCCAACAATCCCTTCTTCGGCGAACAGCGCGGCGGCCAGCGCCCGCAGTTCACCATCTCGCTCGAAGCCGTCAAAGAGTTCCAGGTCGTCAGTGACGGCGGCTCGGCGGAGTTTGGCCGCTCGTCGGGCGGCTTCATCAACGTCGTCACCAAGTCGGGCACCAACGCATTTCACGGCTCGGGCTTCGCCTTCTACCGCGCCGAAAAGCTGACCGCGCAGAACCCCGACGCCGTGAAAGCGCAGTTGCCGACGGACGACTTTCGCCAGTACCAGTTTGGCGGCAGCTTCGGCGGCCCCATCAAACGCGACCGCGCCTTCTTCTTCGTCGCCTATGACCAGAACGCCGGCAACAGCAAAAAGCCGAACCGCATTGACCCGGTGCTGGCCAACATCTTCGCGACGCGCTTCAATGACCCGAACGAGCAAGGTGTCATCGAGCGCACCAACGATGCCAACGCCTTGATCGGCAAGCTGGACTGGAACATCAACTCGAAGAACTTGCTGACGGTGCGCCACAACTACAGCCGCGCCGAGCAGGTCAACGGCACCTTCGACGTGCCGACCTGGGGCACGAGCGCCAATGGGCGCGAGACAGACAACTCGAATGCCTTCATCTCGCAACTGGTGACGACCTTTTCGGCGTCGCTGTTGAACGAGTTCCGCTTCCAGTACGCGCGCGAAAACCGCCCGCGCTTTTACGACGGGCCGGACCTGCCCGACGTCGCCATCGCCGGCAACGACCCGGTGACCGGCGAGTTCACCGCCTTCCGATTCGGTCGCCCGTTCTTTTTGCCTGTGCCCGAAACCGACACGCGCTTGCAGTTCACCGACAACTTCTCCGTGCTGAGCGGCGCGCACTCGTTCAAGTTCGGTTTCGATTTCAACCGCACGCACACCAGCCAGACCTTCATCGGCTTCGGTCGCGGGCGCTACATCTTCGGCTCGGTGCAGGGATTTCAGAATTACCTGAACAACCCGGCGAACTCAAGCGACCTATTGCTTTACTTACAATTCGCCCCCCTGGGCGGGCGCACCGTCGAAGAGGCGGGCACGCAGGCGTTCACGCAGATTGAGCCGGAATTCTACGTGCAGGACAAGTGGCAGCCGCGCCCGAACCTCGCGATCAGCTACGGCCTGCGCTACTACGCGCAGATCGAAGACCAGCCGATCCTGCCGTTAGACCAACGCCGCTATGGCCAGTTTGTCGGCCGAGCGGGCTTCCCTTCCGACGGCACGATCCCTTCAGAGAAGCGCGGCTGGCAGCCTAGATTGGGCATCTCCTGGGACCCGACAGGCAGCGGCAAGACGGTGATTCGTCTGAACGCCGGCATCTTCTACGCGCGCATACCGGGGCTGGTGCTGGCCGGGGCGCGCAACACGGACGGCTCGATTGCCGGCAACATCTTTACCTGCTGCGGCCTGCCTTTCTTGCCGACGCCGCCGGCGAACCTCGGCATCTACACGAACACGGCGTTCTTCTCGCCCTTCAACCCGGACGTGACCGTGTTCGATCAGAACTTCCGCAACCCGCGTACGCTGCAATGGGGCGCTTCAATCGAGCACGAGGTCGCCAAAGACCTGACGCTGACCTTCGGCTTCAACTACGCGAACTCGGTCCACCTGACGACCTTCATCAACCGCAACATCCCGGCCTTCATCGGCCACACGGCAGCGGATGGGCGCCGGCTGTTTGACGGCCCGCAGCCGTTCGCCAAGGCAGACGGTTCGGGCATCGGCGCGCTCAAAGACACAGACTCGTCGGGCCGCTCGCTCTACCGCGGCTTCGTCTTTTCGGCCAATAAACGGTTCAGCAACCGCTTTCAGTTCCAGGTCAATTATGTGCTGAGCTGGGACTATTCGAACGACGACAACGAGCGTGACCCGTTCACGTTCCGTTACGCCGACGTGACCAACTTCAAGCCGGAGTACGGCTTTTCGGACCGCGACCAGCGCCACCGCTTCAACGCCTTCGGGGTGTTCGATATACCGTATCATTTCATCCTGACGACGATCTTTCAGGCGCGCTCGGCGCAGCCCGATTCCATTTTGCTGGCGAACGACGCCAACGGCGATGGCAACACGCTCGACCGCCCGTTTGCCGGAGGCAATGATATCGGGCGCAACACCATTCGCAAGCATAATCAGTTTTACTCGTTCGACTTTCGCTTCAGCCGCATCTTCAGGCTCGGCGAGCATGCCCAGCTTGAGCCGATTGTCGAAGTCTTCAACCTGTTCAACAACACCAACCTGGTCTCGGTGCCGCGCCCGCTGTTGTTCAACTTTGACGGCACGGTGCGTTCAGGGTTTGGCGATCCGCGCCAGGCACAGCTTGGCATGAAGCTGCGCTTCTGAAGACTAGGGGCTAGGGACTAGGGACTAGGGGCTAGCAGGAAAAGCGTAGATTCGCTGCCCTCCCCCTAGCCCCTAGCCCCTAGTCCCTAGTCCCTGCCTGTTGTCAGATTATCCTTGACCGTTGCGTCCTGCACGCTCACACTAAAAGCGCACCGCAGCCGAGTTACACTGATTGCCCCCGCGCCGGTGCCGCTCAGGGTGCAACACCATGTTTTTCATTCTGATTATTTTTGTGATTGCCTTTGCAGGAGCAGCGGCGCTAGCCTTCGCGGTCTACCGCCAGGGGCGCACGCTGCCGGGCCGCGAGACGCAATCGGAGTTGCCGCGCCAGCCGGTGTCACTCTTTGCCGACGAGTCGAATGAGACCGATTCACCGGCGCCGCCTGCGCCCGACGCTTCATTGATTGAGCGTGCACGGCAAGGCGACTTAACCACCCTGCGGGAAGCGCGCCACGAGGCGCAACTTTATCAGGACGTATTGAATACGCTGATCGATGTCTGCGAGCGTCAGGAGAGTCTTGCCACGCTCGTCCGACAACTTGCTAGAAGCGACGATCTGCGCGCCAACGTCCGATTGGCCGAGCGGGTCATCGGGGCATGGCAATCGGCGCCGGATCGTCGCTCAACGGTTGACATGCTGCACGTCGCCGGGCTCGCCGATGATGCCAAGACCTATCGTCGGGCGGTGAATCTGGCCATCGAGGCATTCAAGAAAGGCCGGCTCGCCGGCTTTTCGGCGGACGAATTGCTCGCGCTGCTTGAAAGCCAATTTTGGGTGCTCAGCACCGAGGCGCAGCGCGGCGGCGACGGCTTCGCTTTGAAACAGAGACTGGCGGAAGCGCGCCGCGAGCTGGCGGCGGCAGCTTCCGCAAAGTAGCTGGAAGCACATAAACACTTTGCCAGCTTGTGAGGTTCGATTATGAAAATTGACGCAAACCTTCTGCCCTGGATCGTCCTCGGCGTCATCGCCTTTATCATCCTGCTGACCATCTTGCGACGCATCTTCGTCAACGTCGGCGCGCGCGAGATCGCCATCAAAGAGCGCCGCTACTTTGGCCGGCGCATGCCGCCCGGTCGCGTCGTCGCCACCGAAGGCGAGGTCGGCATTCAGGCCGATGTGCTCAAGCCCGGCCTGCACCTGATCAGGTGGCCTTTCGAGAAGGTCGTGCGCAAGGTGCCGCTTATCGAGATCGGCTCTGACGAGATGGGCATCATCGAAGCCGTTGACGGCGAGCCGAACCCGCCCGGTAGAATCTTCGCGCCCGACCGAGCGCAGAACGCGCACAACAACTTTCAGGACCCGATTGCCTTCATCAAACAGGGCGGTGTCAAAGGCATCCAACTGCGCACGCTGCCGCCGGGCCTGTGGCCAATTCACCCTTACCTGTTCCGCGTCTCGGTCGCCAAAGCGACCGTCATCCCGCAGGGCAAGGTTGGCCTCGCCACGACTGCCGACGGCGCGCCGCTCGATGGAGGCCGGCTGCTCGGCAAGGCCATCAAGGGCCATCGCAACTTTCAGGACGCCGAGCTGTTCATCAGCGCCGGCGGCCACAAAGGGCCGCAGGTCGAAATCCTCACGCCCGGCACCTACCGCATCCTCACCGATTCGGTCCCGCTCGAAGGCGGACAGGAGCGCAAGCTCGGCCTGTTCTTCATACGCCTCTATGACGCGACGGTGATCAGCGAAAACCAGATCGGCCTGGTCGAAGCCCTGGACGGCGCGCCGCTCAACCCGCGAGATTACGTCGCCGCGCCGGTCGAGGGCCACGACAATTTTCAGGACGGTAACCAGTTCATCAATGCCGGCGGCCAGCGCGGCCCGCAGAAAGACATCCTGCTGCCCGGCACTTACTACATCAACCCGATGCAGTTCAAAGTCATTCCTGAGACGGCCAAGGAAGTGAAACCCGGCGAAGTCGCCGTCATCGTCTCGAACGTCGGCAAAGACCCCGGCGAAGACGTGCGCCGCGCGATGGCCGCTAAGATTCGCGAGCGATTGGAGCGCGAAGAGGCCGAGCACATCAATCAGGCGGCAGCGCGTCTCGATAAGCTCGACGATGAAGACCGCACGGTTGCAGAGATCAAGCAGGAGCTGGCGGCTGTAGACCCGGCGGATCGCCGTCTCGATCAGGGCGCGCACGAAGCCTACGTCGTACCGGACGGCTATCGCGGCATTCAGGAATCGGTCGTCGGGCCGGGCCGCTACTATGTCAACACGCTGGCGGTGACGCCCATCGTCATCCCGACCACCAACCAGACGGTCGAGTGGACGGCGGGCGAAATGACCAATACCTTTAACCCGTTCGAGGTGATCTCGAAGGACGGCTTTACGATGCAGCTCGAAGTGCGCGTCGTCTTCCGCGTCAAGCCCGAAGACGCGCCCTTCATGGTCGCCAAGATCGGCTCAATCGAAAAGCTGATTCAGAACGTCATGCACCCGCTGATCGATTCGATCTTCCGCAACCAGGCGTCCGAGTCTTCGGCGATGGCCTATCTGCAAAATCGCCACGAAGAGCAGGAGCGCGCCGAGGCTCGCGTCCGCGCCCACCTGTTGAAGTATCACGTTGACGTGGTGAACGTTT
Source organism: Blastocatellia bacterium (assembly GCA_045807765.1). Taxonomy (GTDB): domain Bacteria; phylum Acidobacteriota; class Blastocatellia; order UBA7656; family UBA7656; genus DATENM01. The sequence continues at coordinate 9,195 of JBJMGU010000152.1, read as the reverse complement.
TGATCTGCCACATCCGCTTGCCTGAAGAGTTGATGAAGACGCAGACCGAGAAGATTCTGGCCGAGCAGAAGCAGAGCATGTTCAACGCCCAGCGCGAGGCCGAAGATAAGCGCATCCAACTGGAAAAGACCAAGGCGCATGCCGACAATCAGCGCGACCTGATGGCGGCAACCGTCGGCGTCGAAATCAGTGGCAAGCGCGCCGAGCAGCGCAAGGCCGAAGCCGATGGTGAGGCGCATTACATTCTAGCGACGGGCCGCGCCGAAGCCGAAAAGGTGCGGCTGATGGGTGAAGCGCAGGGCGTCGCCTACGCCGAACAGGTGAACGCTATCGGCCCGCACGGCGTGGCGATGGTCGAAGCCTTAAAAGTCATCGGCGAAAAAGGCGTGCGCATCACGCCGGACGTGCTGGCGTCGGGCGGCGACAGCGACGGCACCGGCAACATCGGCACGCTGCTGTTGTTGAACCTCTTCCGCGAGCGCTTGCAGGTCGGCGACGGCAAGGACGATAAAGCGGCCAACAACGGCGGATTGCAAGCGATGGCCAAACGCTAAGCAGGCGTCAGATGAATGCGGTATCGCGCCGCCGGCCACTTGAGAGGTTAACTCTCAAGTGGCCGGCGGCGTTTTGATTTCGTAGAGCTGCGCCGTCGTGACCACGACGCCGAGCATCTTGAGGTAGAAGAAGAGCTGGTGCTTGTGATTGATAAAGTGCTCAAGGTTGGTGAGCAGAATTGTCAGCGCGGCCTCGCCCGTTGGAACAAAAACCGTAGGCCATCGGCGCGCCAGGTCTGCATCATCGAGCACGGCGAAGCCTTCGCGGAGATGCGCCAGGTAATCGCGCAAGCGGCCTGCGGCTTCTTCGACGCCGCAACGGTGATTGACCGGCAAGTCGCGCAAGCGCTCGAAGCCGGCAAGCTCCTGCGGCTTGAAACGGTAAAGCGCGGCACAGAACCCGGCGGCGGCTTCGAGCAGGTGACCGAGCAGTTGATTCAACCGAAAGGTGTTGGCCGCCGGCTGCCATTCGAGTTGATCGGCGGGGACGACGGCCACCAGAGCAATGGCCAGATCGAACTGCTGTTCGATCTTTTCAAATAGCAGCGATGTCAGCACAGAGGTATCGCTCATGGCTTGCCGAAGAGTTTCTCTTTCAGCTTGCCCGGCAGCCCCAGAGCCATGTCGCCAATGGGTAAGGTGCCGCTGAACGACGTCTGCATCTTGCGTGTGAAGAGGCCAAGCAGCGGCACGTCGAATCCGACGGCCAGCTCATAATTCAAATTCAGCCCATCGGCAATCGTGCGCCAGGTGACGCCGGGCAGCGCCGCCAGATTCACCGTCAGCGGCAGGTCTACGGTGACGGAAGATTCGGCGGGCACGTTGATGGCTTCGTCGTGATGGCCTTCCGCCGTCGCCTGTTCGTTCAGCTTGAGCTGATAGCTCGCCCCTTTGATGGTGAACGCCTGACCGGGATTTTCTATCTCAATCGTCACCATCGTGTCGGCGACCAGACTGGTGATGTCGAGGTGCTTGAGGGCGATGCCCTTCAGCTTGATTGCCGGCTGTTTGTCTTCGGCGCGCGCCGCGCCGGTCAAGGCGAGTAGCAACAGCAAGGCGACGACGATTTTACGTTTCAACTGCATAAGCTCACCCTACACGTCGAAGTACATTTGGAATTCGAGCGGGTGCGGGCGCATGCGCACCGGGTCTACTTCCTTCTGGCGTTTGTAACTAATCCAACGCTCGATCAGCGCCTCGCTGAAGACGTCGCCTTTGAGCAGGAAGTCATGATCGACTTCGAGCGCGTCGAGCGCCCGGTCGAGCGAGCCGGGCAGCGTCGGCACGTTCTGCAACTCTTCCGGCGACAAGTCATAAATATCTTTGTCTAACGGCTCGCCCGGATCGATGCGGTTCTGAACGCCGTCAAGCCCTGCCATCATCATCGCCGCAAACGCCAGATAAGGGTTGCACGACGGATCGGGGAAGCGCACCTCAAGCCGCTTGGCGTTGGCCGACTGCGAGTACATCGGGATGCGGATGGCCGCCGAGCGGTTGCGCCGCGAGTAGGCCAGGTTGACCGGCGCTTCATAGCCCGGCACCAGCCGCTTATAACTGTTCGTCGTCGGCGCCACCAGCGCCGCCAGCGCCGCCGCGTGCTTGAGGATGCCGCCGGCATAATGCAACGCCATCTCGGAAAGCCCGGCATACCCGTCACCCGCAAACAGCGCGCGGTCGCCCTTCCACAGCGACTGATGACAATGCATGCCGCTGCCGTTATCGCCAAACATCGGCTTCGGCATGAAGGTCGCCGCCTTGCCATAATAGAAAGCCGTGTTCTTGACGATGTACTTGAAGACCATGACGTTGTCGGCGGTGCCGAGCAGCGTATCGAAGCGGAAATCGATTTCGCACTGGCCGCCGGTAGCGACTTCGTGGTGATGCATCTCCGGCTTGAGGCCGACGGTTTCGAGATTCTGCACGATGTCCGAGCGCAGGTCGTGCAAGGAATCAACCGGCGGCAGCGGCACGTAGCCTTCTTTGTGACGCACGCGGTAGCCGAGATTGTCTTCCGGGCGGCCAGAATTCCACAGACCTTCCGCCGAGTCGAAGCGATAACCGGCGCTGTTCGTCTCGTTGTGATAACTGACGTGATCGAAGATGAAGAACTCGGCTTCGGGGCCGAAGTAGCAGGCTTCGGCGATGCCTGTGAAGCGCAGATAGGTTTCGGCGCGCGCCGCCACCGAGCGCGGATCGAGCTGGTAGCCTTCTTTCGTCAGCGGGTCAACGACATTGGCAAACATGGTCAGCGTCGGCTCTTCGAAGAACGGATCAATCCAGAAGCGCGAAGGGTCGGGCATCAACAGCATGTCCGATTCGTTGATTGACGCCCAGCCGCGCAGGCTCGACGCGTCAAAGCCGATGCCGGAATCGAACGTCGTTTCGTTGAACGCGCCGATGGGAATGGTCACGTGATGCCAGGCGCCGGGCAAGTCCGTGAAGCGCAGGTCAACGAATTTCACCTGCTCGTCAACCGCGTACTGCATGACTCGTTTGGGATCCATTTTCGTCGCTCCTTCGTCCGTCGTGCGGGATATGAATTTAATGGCGTGCGTCTCTAAGCAGTCAGCATAAGGCAACGAAGTGACAAGTGACAAGCGACGAGTGACAAGAGGTTGTGACACCGAATCCAAGCGAGATTTAGCCGGCGCAGCCCCGCTCGTCACTCGTCACTCGGTTTCGTAGGATTCGATGGCGATGGTTTCGTAGAGCGTAGCGGCTTGCGCTTTCGCGGGAGGTTTTAGCGGCACACTGGCGATCCGCACCGTCGTCAGGCGCCCGCGCTGGCGGATGACGATCTCGTCGCCGACGCGGACTTCGCGGGCGCTCTTGGCCGGCGTGCCATTCAAACGCACGGCTCCGGCTTCGCACATCTGCTGCGCCAGGGTGCGGCGCGGCACCAGGCGCGAGTATTTCAGGAAGAGATCAAGGCGCATGGTCAGGGGCTTGGGACTAGGGACTAGGGGCTAGCAGGGAACAAGCTGATCTCTAGCCTTTAGCTTCTGATCCCTAGTCCCTAGCCCCTCACCCCTGGCCCCTATTTCTCGGCTTTCGCCTGCGCCGGCAGGTAGCCTTTGGCGACTTCGACGAAGGCATCTTCGCGCAGCTTCTTCAGGTACTTCTTGCGGGCTTCTTCGGCGCGCTCCATGGTCACGGCGCGGGCGACCATCTCCTGCACCTCTTTATCATCGTAGGGGCGCACGGTGGCGTCTTTGCGGGCGTCAACGCGGATGATCTGGAAGCCGTCTTGCACGCGGATCGGCTCGGTCACGTCGCCGGCTTTCAGCGACGAGACGGCGGCGGCAATTTCTTCTTTCAACTCGTCGGGACGGAAGGTGCCGAGCTTGCCCTCTTGGGTGCGCGAGGCGCGGGTCACCGGCGTGTTGGTCTTGACCGCTTCCGCAAAGCTGCCGCCGGCGCGCATCTCGGCGACGACCCGACGGGCGCGCTGCTCGACTTCAGCCGCCGTGTGGCCTTCGAGGGGGATGAAGATTTCCGACAGCGTTACCTCGCCGGGGATAATCAGCTTGTCTTTGTTTTTCTGATAGAAATCGCGCTTCTCTTTTTCAGACAGCCGCTGATAGATCGGCACCAGCACTTCGCGCTGCACGACATACTGTTGCTGCAAGCGGCGGCGCAGCGAGTTGCGGGCATTTTCGGGGTCAACCCCCTGGTTGCGCATCGCCGTTTCTAACTCAGTCAGCGTCTTAAAGCCGCTGTCTTTCATGATCTGCAACATCTGCTGGTTGACTTCGGCCTCGACGTCAATGCCGAGCTCTTTGGCTTTCTGTTCGAGCAGCAGGTCTTCGATCAACATATCGAGCACGGTCGAGCGGAGCTTCTCAAACTCGGCGTTGACCTCCGCCTCGCTCTTGCCCTGCATTTGCCGGCGCAACTCTTCTTTGAAAGAGTCGAGCGACGCCTGGTAATCCGTGAGTGTAATAATGTCGTTATTGACGCGGGCAATGATCTCGTTGACCAATGTGGGCTCCTGCGCGCGCGCCGCCGTCGCAAGCCCCAATATGCACGCCAAGGCCAAAGCGGTGACTACTAATTTCATACTGCACATCCTCTCAACAGTTAAAGGTGACCGATGAATGGTGAATGATGAATTAGAAAAAACTTGCCCTCTTAATTCATCATTCGTCATTGATTATTCATCGTTTGATTCGGGCTATTTCGTAAACTTCAATTATGCCTGAGTTGGCCTGCATATGTGAAGCCTAGTGTGGCGTCGTTGATCTGGATGCTGGCTTTTTCGAGCAGTTGCGCGAGCGCCGCGTCAATGGCCTGCTGATTCCTTTGCGCGATCAGCTCTTCGGTGAGCTGGGCGCGGCGGTCGTCGAGCTGGGCGCGGCGCTCTTCGGGGGCGTGCGGCTGGATGCGCTGTTCGAGCTTGAAGAGGTGAAAGCCATAGCCCGATTCGACGACCGGACTGACATCGCCGGGGTGGAGCGGTTTAATTGCGTTTTCGAGAACGTCGGGCAACTGCCCTTCGTCATAGCGGCTGAGGCCGCCGGCCTCGGCGTTTGGCGCGTCGGATTGCAGCCGCGCCAGCGCCGCAAAATCACGCTTGCCCTCGGTTAGCTCGCGGCGCAAGCGCTCGGCCTCGTCGCGCGTCTGCACGCGAATCTCGCGCACCAGAAAGCCGGGCTTATCCGTCAGCCGCGACTGGTTCTGTTCAAGGTAATGCTGCGCTTCTTCAGGCGTCACACGCACGTTACGCAGCACGACCTGGCGGTAATACTTATCGATGAGCAGGTCACGCCGCATCTCTTCGCGCGAGTCGCCGTTGGCCACCAGCGCGCGCAGTTGCGGGTTCTCTTGCGCCGCCTGCTCGACTTCGACTTCGGCGACCGTTAGCCCCGCGCCCTCGGCTTCGGCAAGCAGCAGCCGGCGGCGCAAGTATTCGTCGAGCAGTTGGCTGCGCAACAGGTCGGCGGTATCATTGCCGGAAACCGCGCCGAGCTTGGCCGCCACGAAATGCTCGAACTCGGCGCGGTGTACCTCTTTGCCGTTGACCGTGGCAATGACCGGCGAGCGATCCTGATTCTTCTTACAGGCTGCCGCCAGCGCCAGCAGGCAGCAGACAAAGATGAGCAAGTTACGTCTCATTCATTGGATGGTTTAACAGGTCGTGCGGCTGATTTCAACGCCGCCGCGCCCGCCGCGCGGCGAGGGTCGCTGTGACCGCTCGACCGCGCGACTTTCAAACGCTCGGACGAATTTGCGCCGCTCACGGCTCCCTCTGGGCGCGTTTGCTTCCCCAACCCCAGACGCGGCTGCGCGCTGCCGCCGCGCCGATGGGATTCGGCAAAGCCCACTGTGCCTGCGGCTCAACAAGATGGTCGCTGGTGATTTGCGGCGGCTTGACGCTGAGGCGCTTGCCTGCAAAGGTGGCGCAGCAGTCACCGAATAGCAGATGGCCGTCGAGGTCATAGACGTTGATGTCGACGACGCCGGTGAATTGGTCGCCGGCGCTGTTCAACGTGATGGTGGCGTGCTCTTCCTCGCTGGCGACTTGCTGAAACTGCTCGTCGAAATCCTGTACGAAGTAGGTGATCGTAAATTGCGATCCGCCGGCGTACTCCCATAGACCGATCTGCGGGTTGCCCAGCGCCGGGAACTCGCCGCCCGATTGGGTAGCAATCAGGTTACCGTCAGAGGTGAAGGTGAAGAAGCCTGGAAAAGCCGGGACGCCTGATTCGACTGGCGGCGTGATCCGGGTCGCCCAGGTGCCGGCCAGCGCTTGGCTCTTTTTGCTGAGCGGGTCGAAGGCCCCGCCCGGCCTAGCTGCTGCCAATCTGTTTGTCGCGTCCTGGGCCGGCGTCGGGCTGACAGTCAGCGCCAGCAGGGCGCAGAGAATGAGTAATTGGCAGATGTGTTTTGCGTTCATGAGAGTTGCTCCTTATAGATTGAAATTGTTAAAGCATTCGGGCAGACGAGCAGCTTGCCATCTGGCGTTTCCGCGAAATGGAGCCACCCGGCTTCTACCCAGCGATAGATCGTTCGCGTGCTGGTGCCCGCCAGCGCGGCGGCTTCCTCCGGGGCGATCAGCGGCGAAGGCTGTGGGCAGGTGGCGCAAGACAGGCAGTCGGGCCGGCGCCCGCGCTGCCAAACCAGCAGGCTGGTTTCGACCGTAATCTCTGTTCTTCTTCTTTTCATCGTGCCTCCGGTTCTTTCTGCTGCCGTTCTTGTTGCCCAACGGCTGCGACTTTGCCGCAGGGGCTGGTAAAATGTCGTCCCCGACCGCGGTAAGATTTTGCTGGATTTAGTTAGACGGCTCGCTGCAAAGGATTTATGGCTCAGCCAACGCAACGAGTTTATGAGTTCGGCGCCTTCCGGCTGGATGCCGTAAAGCGGCTGCTCTGGCGCGCGAACGAGCCGGTAGCGCTGACTTCCAAGTCCTTCGAGACGTTGCTGGCACTGGTCGAAAGCCGGGGCGAGATTCTCGACAAAGAGGCCCTGCTCAACCGCGTCTGGCCCGATACCGTTGTCGAAGAAAAGAACCTGACCATCAACATCTCGGCCTTGCGCAAAGCGCTCGGCGAAAGCCCACAGGAGCATCGCTACATCGTCACCGTGCCCGGGCGCGGCTACCGCTTCGTCGCCGAGGTGCGCGACGTCACCGACGGCGGGACCGAGCTGATGGTGCAGCAATCAAAGGTGCGCGTCGTGGTGGAAGAGGAAGAAGAAGAGACGCGGGGACGCGGCGACACGGCGACGCGGGGAGAGAAGGTAAAGGGCCATCATCACTTCTTCTCCTTCGCCGCGTCGCCGCGTCGCCGTGTCGCCGCGTCGTCGTCCCGTCCCGTCGCTCGGCTCGTTATGGCTGCTGCCTTGCTCGCCGTGCTGGTCGTCGCCGTTGTCTATTGGTGGCGCCGGGACAGGCATGAAGCCGCAAGCAATCTCGCGGGCGGGCGGCCCGCCGCGATCAAATCGCTGGCGGTGCTGCCGTTCAGATCGCTCAACCCGCAGGCGGGCGAAGATTTTCTCGGCGTCGGCATGGCCGACGTGACGATCACACGCCTCAGCAGTCTCAATCAACTGATCGTGCGCCCGACCCGTGCCGTGCTTCCCTTTGCGACCCAGGACCCGCTCGCAGCCGGGCAGGCACTCAAAGTGGACGCCGTGCTTGATGGCAGCATTCAGCAGGCGGCGGGCCGCGTGCGGGTGACGTTGCGGCTGTTGCAGGTCGCGGACGGCAAGGCGCTATGGACGTATCAGTGTGACGAATACTGCACCGATCTCTTTACCTTGCAGGACATCATCTCGCAGAAAGTGACCGAGGCGCTGGCCCTGAAGCTGACCGGCGACGAGCGTACTCGGCTGGTGAAACGCTACACCGACAACGCTGACGCCTACCAGGCTTATCTCAAAGGCCGCTACTACTATAATCGCATCAACGAAGACGACCTCAACAAAGCGATTGAGTCGTTCGAGCAGGCGCTCCGGCTAGACCCTGACGACGCGCTGGCCGACGCTGGACTTTCAGCGGTTTATGCCTGGGGGACACAGTTTTACTGGCGTGCGCGCGAGGCCATGCCCAGGGCGCGGGAGATGGCCGAGCGGGCGCTGGCGCTCGACGAGCAACTGGCCGAGGCGCATGCCGCGCTTGCGCGTGTGTATGCCTATTATGACTGGGACTACGCGGCGGCGGAGCGGGAATTCAAACGCGCGCTTGAACTCAACCCCGGATCGGCTGATGTGCATTTGTGGTATGGCGAATACCTCGCTTTGATGGGACGCTTTGACGAAGCTGTCGCCGCGATGAAACGTGCCGCGCAACTCGATCCGCTCACGCCCTTCGTGGTGATTCATCCGGGATTGCCCGCCTACCTTGCGGGTCACTACGACGAGGCGATTGCCTATGCTCAGGAGGGGCTCAAAATAGACCCGAACGTGCGGATGATCCATATTGACCTCGGCCTCTGTTACGCGATGAAAGGGGACTCTGTCAGGAGCATTGCTGAGCTACAGCGGGCGATTGAGTTAGGCGACCACAGCCCGGCGGCGCAAACCAATCTCGCCTTCGCCTACGCGCGAGCCGGCGACCGCGCCACCGCTCAACAGAAGCTCAAGCAAGCTCTGAGTTCAGCCAACGGTTACGTCGTGCCCTACTTTGTGGCGACCGTCTACGCCGCGCTGGGCGATTCCGAGCAGGCATTTGCGTGGTTGGAGCGCGCTTATACTGAGCGCAGTAATTATCTGGCCTGGCTGAAGACCGACCCGCGTATGAATGGCTTGCGCGCCGACCCGCGCTTCGCTGACTTGTTGCGTCGCGTCAGATTCGCGCAGTGAGGGAATGGTGTCGCTGAGAGCAGAATTCCTCGAACCATTCCCCGACCCTGAAGGGGTCGCCGTGACCATATACAGCGACCCTTTCAGGGCAATGGCATTAAGTTAAGCCAATAGCTTTTTGACATACTTGTGAAAGCGCAGGCGGTAGGCATAGCGCAGTTGCTTGTTGCGCTCCAACTGCCTTCCCGGTCGGGCTCGCGTCGGGTTCTTGCGAAACAGATGATGCAGTTCGTTAAGCACTTCATCAACCGATTGTTGGCCGACGAGCAACTGCACGACGCGCTCGACCAACGCCACATAACTTACCGCGTGATTGACTTGTGGCGTCGTCTGCGTCTGC
>JBJMGU010000151.1:0-9529 GCA_045807765.1 Blastocatellia bacterium | reverse complement strand
TGAGCCGGTGTTGTGACAGTGCCGACTTAATGAAATAAGTCAGCATTAACTCTGCCGCGTCAAAGTCGCCGATCACCCCATCCTTCAAGGGGCGCACGACGCTGATGCTGTCCGCCTGGCGACCGAGCGCGACTTTCGCTTCGCGGCCTACGGCCATAACCTGACGCGTCTTTCGGTTAAAGGCGATGACCGAGGGCTCGTTCAGTACCACGCCGCTATCCGGCACATAGATGATGGTATTCGAGGTGCCCAGATCAACCGCAATGTCATTGGTAAAGGCGCGCCGTAAACGCTCCTTGGCGTCCGCTAGGATGCGGCCCATGCTTAAAGTCCGGCGCGTCGTCGCGGCGCTTTCATTAGGATCGATCAGTGCTTCCGATGTCGAATGATTGAACATCTTAATTTCCTCACCTGAGATTAAAGTCGCCTGCTGGCCTGCGGTACAGCCGATAAAATGGAGAGGCTGACCAAGCAGGACAGGTCATCAGCTAGCAGGGCAATGTCTATGCCAGGGCGCAGGCGGAGGAATGACAGGAGGTTAACAATTGCTGCGGCAGGCGAGCCGCACTTCATTCATACGGCTTTGGTACAGCCGCTGTACGCGTTTATTAGAAGTGGCGCGCGGCGCAAGCCTTTTGCCGTCGAACCATCATACGCGGATTCAAGCATCGCGCGCGACGCTTGAATCGACAAGATGATTACGATCAGCGCATGGCGGTGAGCGCGTCGGCCAATTGATCGATCACCTTGAGCAAGGTTCTGCCCGCTTCGTCAAAGCGGTTAGAGGCCGCCTGGTTCTCAGCGGCTTCGGCGGCGCGCGCTACTCCGGCGATGTATTGATAGTAATTCCTCAACGTCGGGTGGAAGCGAAAATCGCTCTCCAGTTTATCCAGCCCTTCGCGCACGCTTCGGATGCTGTCTCGGACGCGAGTTTTGTTGCGCTCGTTCTGCTCGCGCGCCGTCGGCGAGGCTTCATTCTTGCCGACCGCCTGATCTACCGATTCGATGCCTTTGACAACGCCGCCGAGCAGGTAGGCGAAGTGCGTCATGGTCTTGATCTGTGCCGCGACTTGCGCGGCGCCAGCCTTGAGGTCAGCCGCGGTTTTTTCAGTCGCCGCTTTGACGGCACTCGCGCCGCGCCGCGCGGGTGTGCGCCGCCGTGTCTGCGAACGGACATCCGTCGATAGTACAGTGAGCAGGAAAGCGACAACGAAGATGAGCACTTTTCTCAAGATGGATTCTCCTTTGGCGATGCCCGCGCTCCACAAGCGGTTGACCCTGCGGGCTGCCTTTTACCTCTATCTTAACTTATTGCGCATTCGCGTTGGTTTGTCGAGTTCGGACGGCTCGGCGCGCGGCTGTTGGTATAGATCATCGCTGTTGCGGCGCTCAAATTGAAAGTAGCACAGCCTACATTATGAAGACATGAGTTGATCGCCCGGCGCCCGCACCGCCGCGCCGCAAAACAGCAAACCGCCGGGCGTATGAAAACAGCGCAAATGGAAAAATTTTCCGAAAAAATTACATAGTTGGGGAATGTGGGGTTGCGCCGCTGTTCTTGAAATGCTGAATCGGCAGGCGTTTAACCCGATTCGCGGCGATGGCCGCAAGCCCCTTATGCTGTAGCACACCGTTTGCACCTTGTTGTCGGAGTGATGAACGGTTTCGAGATTCATTTAACAAGGATTGCTGGACGCAGGCGGCGTGCGAGCGGCGAGACCCCGAACCGACAGGTCAACCGCTCTCCGTTCAAGCCCGCAGCCAATCTCGATCCGCATCCGCAGGCAGAAGGTCATCAGTCAAGCCCGTTCCATTCCCTTATGGAATGCAGCCCTACGGCCTTCAATTCACATGAATTCAATCTCAAATTCGTTTGGAGAATCTTATGAAAAAAATGTCGATTTTCAATGTGTTCGCGTTGTCCCTGTGTCTGATGTTGACCGCTTCGGTCATGGCTTATCAGAATAACGGCACACAGTCTGATTCGCGCAAGATGCAGACGCAGGTCGCCTCCGGCCAGCATATGAAGCTACAGGGGACGATCATCAAGCGTGACAACGACACCTTCACGCTGACCGACGCCTCGGGGTCGGAAGTCACCGTCCGCCTCGCCGGCAATACCAAGATCGAAGAGAAGAAGAGCAACCCGTTCCGCGGCTCCAAGAAATACTCGTCGGCGGACGTGGTGCGTGGCCTTTTCGTTGAAGTCGAAGGACGCGGTGACGCTTCGGGCGGCATCGTTGCCGACAAGATCAAATTCTCAAGCGACTCGCAGCGCGTCGCCGTTTCGATCAACTCGACGGTCGTGCCAGTCGAAAACCGTGTCGGCCAGGCCGAGACTCGCCTGAGCGAAGCCGAGCAGAATGCCCAGCGCCTGTCGGGCCAGGTCGAAGAACTGAGCCAGGTCGCCAATCTTGCTTCGGGCGGCGCGGCGGCAGCCCAGAAGAGCGCCGACCAGGCAATCGAAGGCGTCAACAAGACCAACGACCGCATCAGCTCGCTCGATGAGTTCGAGGAGAAGAACACCGCTAACATCCTCTTCAAAGTCGGCAGCGCCGTGCTGACCCCTGAAGGCAAGGCGGCGCTCGATGAAGTCGCGACCCGCGCCAAGAGCGAGCATGGGTACGTCATCGAGGTGCGCGGCTTTGCGTCGTCGGATGGCTCCGAGAACATGAATGATCGCCTGAGCGAGCGCCGCGCCGATGCCGTCATGCGCTATCTGGCGCAGCACGAAATCCCGCTGCGGCGCATTGTCCTGCCGTTCGGTTACGGCGAGGCGATGCCGGTGGCCGACAACACGACGCGCGAAGGGCGCAAGCAGAATCGCCGCGTCGAAGTGAAGCTGATGGTCAACCGCGGCCTGTCTTCACCGGTCAACGTCAACCGCTCGGAAACGAGCAGCTCGCATTAAGACCTTCGTCCCGTAGCTAGCCGCTGGGACCAGAGGCGCGGCCACGGATTTGATTGGGTAGAGCTATCGGACTGAACATCGGATAGCACAGCTGCCCTTTCAAATCAGTGGCCGCGCTTTATTGTTGAACTGTACGCCAACTCTGGTTGGGGCATCAGGTATATTACAATTCAGCTAGCAGACAAAAGCAAAACGTCCGCGCAATTAAAACCACCGGAAGCCAATGAAGTGACCGGTGGGCTATGCGAATTGGCCTGCCCGTTTCTCATTGACGGTTGTTTGCCGCAATGCGAACATCAAAGTAGGGAGGATCGTCAGGCGCAATACTGTGGATGCAAATCTTTAGTGGAGGTGTAACCGTTTTGCATAAACTTACATTAAGCCTTGCGATCTACCTTTTGATGAGCTTGATCCCGCTGCCGGGATCATTTCATCGCGGTCACGCCAACCCAGGCGCCGCTCAGCAACCGACGCAGCAGACCAAACCTTCGCCCAGCCCCCAACCGCCGACGCCGGCTCAGGATCAGGATGCGCCCGTCCGCCTCAGCTCACGGCTGGTGGTGGTGCCGGTATCGGCTTCAGACTTGGAGGGCCAGCCGGTCAAAGACCTGAAAGTCGAAGACCTTGTCATCGAAGAAGAAGGACGCCCGCAGCAGGTCGTCGCGCTCGGCGAGCCGGGCAAGACGCCCGTGGAAATCGCCCTGCTCTTCGATGTGTCGGGCAGCACCCATGCGCAGTTCGCTTTCGAGCAGCAGGCGGCAGAGCAGTTTATCAAAGAGGTGCTCAAGCCGGGTGATGGCGTGTCACTGTTTTCCATCGGCATGACGCCGAAGATGGTCAAGGCACGCACCAACAGCGGCGACGAAGCGATTGCCGGCATCCGCGCCATGGGGTCTTCGAAGGAGCCGACGGCTTTCTTCGACTCCATTGTTGAAGCCACGCATTACTTGAACCAGAGCGCCGAAGCCGGCAGCCGACGTGTGTTGGTGGTTATCTCTGACGGTGAAGAAAACTACAGCACGCGCTATAAGCTTGCCGACGCGCAGCGCGAATTGCAGAAAAACGATTGCCTCTTCTACGCCATCAACCCGAGTGGCGCCGGCATCCGCCTCAACACCATCAGCGTCAAAGGGCAGCATGCGATGGAAACCATGGCGGCAGAGACCGGCGGCGAAGCGTTCAATCTGCTCAAAGTCGAAGACCTGGGAGCGGTCTTTCGCCAGATTGCCAACGAGCTACAGGCGCAATACCTTTTCGGCTATTACGCCACGGATGCGCCGGGCGGCGACTTCAAGCGCATCACCGTGCGCGCGCCCCGACGCCCAAACCTGCGCATACGGGCTCGGCAAGGCTACTATACGGCGAAGCCTTAAAGGATGATGACGCGGATATGACGGACTCGACACCGCCGGACACCGGAATTGAGAACCGCATCCTGCTCAATCTCGCGGCGCCAGAGCGCGAGCAATTGCTTGGCTTGCTCGACCCTGTTCACCTGGCCTTCGGGCAGGTGCTTTATAACATCGGCGCGGTCATCGATTTCGTTTACTTCCACAACCGCGGCATGAGCTCGCTGATCTCTTACACGCAAGAGGGCGGCAGGATCGAAGTCGGCATGGTCGGCTACGAAGGCGTCACCGGCTTGCAGGCGTTTTTGGGCACAGGCATCTCCGAGCATTACGCGGTGATGCAACTGGCCGATGACGGCCTGCGCATACCGGCAGAGCAGTTCAAGCAGGCGTGCGCCGCGCTGCCGTCATTGCAGACAGTGATGCTGCGATACACGCAGACGATGATGACACAGTTCACGCAATCGGTTGTCTGCACGCGCTTCCATTCCATCGAGCAGCGGTTGTGCCGCTGGCTGTTGACCAGCCAGGACGCCGTGCGCTCGGACGAAATCCACCTGACGCAGGAATTTTTGGCGGCCATGCTTGGGGTCAATCGCCCCGGCGTTACCCTGGCCGCCCGCCTGTTGCAAAACGCCGGCTTGATCAATTACCGGCGCGGCTTGATTCTCATCCTCGACCGCCAGGGCTTAGAAGCCGCCTCGTGCGAATGCTACGCCGTGATCGCCGGCGCTTTTCGCTGGCTATTTGCCGCCTGAATGCCGCTCATCGCTTTCCCTTAGTTCGTTATCTGACAGACGATTTCCAGCCGCGCCGGTAAATTTATTTTTTGCTCGTGGAGTCTTCGGGTATTTCCCAGTTGCAATTCGGGTATACGCATCGGCGGTCATAGGTCGCCATTAAACTCAACTCTGTTTTCAGACCGGATCAAGGAGCGAGGCAGTGAAGGAGAAAGCCTGTATATTGATTGCTGATGACAACATGGACAACTGCGCGATGATGTCGGCCCTGTTGGGGCACGTCGGCTTTGCAGTAGAAACGGCGCGAACCGTCGCCGACGCCGTGCGGCTGGCGCAGGACAAAGAGTGCGACCTCTACGTCATCGATAGCTACTTCACGGACGCGCGCGGCACCGACCTGTGCCGGCAAATTCGCGCCCTCGATCCTCTGGCGCCGGTGATCTTCTATTCGACAGCCTATGGCGAAGCCGAGGCCGAGGCGGCCTTGCAGGCAGGGGCGCACGCCTACGTCGTCAAGCCCGACATTGACGGGCTACTGCGCACGATTGCGCGACTGCTCGATCAGATGGGCAAGGGCGCCGACCGCGCGCTCTTTCTCTTTAACTGAGATCGAGGGACGCCCTTCGGTCGCGGCGGCGCAGATCAGACGGCGTAGCCTTTATTGCGGAAGACCAGCAAGTAAATCCCTGCGGCAAAGACCGGCACTAGCAGAATCACTGCAATCAACACGATCTTCGAAAAGGTGTCGCGGCCCGAGTTCATCACATGGGTGATGGCAAAGATGTCGAGGATAATGGCAGCAACCCACCATATTGTTCCAAACATAAGCGCTCTCCTTTACTCGTTAAGTGGCAGGCAATCGGACGATTGCCGCCGTCTTTAACCGTTACGAGTCGGTCGTTGCGAAAGTTCGTTTACGATGGCTGCAACCTTAACGCGAATGCGGACCTGGTGCAAGCCTGCGCCGGGCCGCTTCTTGACATCGGTGCGCGGCGGCCCATACAATCGCCTCGGTAGCTCTCCACCGCCTATTTGCTCAGGAGCGATACTGAACATGCCGTTGTGGCACCGATCTCGGATGCGATTCTGGTTGACAATCCTTTGCCTCGTGGCGCTCGCCGCGATGCCAATGCCCGTGCCGCGAGCGCGGGCCGCGGACGGCGATATGCTCGAAACCTTTCAGGGCTATCTCGACCCGGCGCCCCTCGGTATTGATGCCCGCTATGCCTGGACACTGCCCGGCGGGCGCGGCGAAAACGTCCGCATCTGTGATATTGAATACAACTGGAACCTGACGCATAACGACCTCATTGGCGCAACCGCAAACCTGTTTGTCTACGTCAAAGGTCTCAACCCGCTGCCTGACCATGCGATCAACGAAGCGAGTTGGAATCACGGCACCGCGGTCATCGGTGAGCTGATCGCCGCCGACAACGGTATCGGCACCACCGGCATCGCGCACCGCGCCCAGCTCGGATTAATTAACCCGCTGACTGACAGCAATACGCCGGATGTTGCCGGCGCCATCCGTCGCGCCACCGCGGCGATGGATGCGGGCGATGTGTTGTTGCTCGAACAGCAGTCCATTCAGGGGCCGCACTTCGACCCGTCAACCGGACGCGGGCTGGCGCCCATCGAAGTCGAGCCCGACATCTTTAACGCCATCAAAGCGGCGACCACCAAAGGCATCATCGTCGTCGAATCGGCGGGCAACGGCTCGGAAGACCTGGATCATTCATCTTATGAGGGCAAGTTTGACCGCAATAAGCGTGACTCGGGAGCCATTCTGGTTGGCGCAGGGTTGCCGGAAGGCGGCGTTTACGGGCCGGGACCGGATCGCACGCGCACCAGCGAATCGAATTATGGCTCTGCCGTCGACTTGCAAGGCTGGGGACGCTACATCACGACCACAGGGTATGGCGACCTGCGCCACGAACAAGGCGAGAACAACTGGTACACGATTGACTTTGGCGCGACCTCTGGGGCAACGGCGATGGTGGCGGGCGCGGCGGCCTTGCTTGAGAGCATCGTCAAAGAGCGCGGCCAGTCACCCTTGCTGCCGACGACATTGCGGCAATTGCTCAAAGCGACCGGCACGCCGCAGGCCGGCGACCTGAGCCGACACATCGGCCCGCGCCCGGACCTGCGCGCTGCCATCGCGGCACTCGACGGCCAGCCCACAGGCCCTATGCCGGTGATCTCCGAAGTGCACATGAAAGGTCAGAGCGGCAAGCTGATCGTTGACGGCGAGCATTTTGAAGTCGGCGATTCGGTTGTCGAGATCAATGGTCAGGCGGCGGGCAAGCTCAAGTACCCGGCGGGGTTCATCCTCCCCAATGGCCAGATCACTCGGCTGATGACCAAAGCAGATGTGACCGATCTGCTGCCGAGCGGCGTTGATGTTGCAGTCACGGTCTATACGCGCAGCACCGGTTTGCGCTCAGAGCCATTCACTTTCCGCCGCTAGAGCGGTTATCAATCGGGTGCGGCGCAATTTAACAGCTTGCGCTACACGGCATACGCTATCAACAAAGAAGGGCAGGGAACCATCCCTGCCCTTCTTTCATCTGGCTTGTAAGGTCTGCCTATCTGCCGTAGACCCAGCCGTACTGCGTGTTGGACGGGTTCCCGCCTTCGTTGCGGTACTCGGCCTTGAGCTTCGTGACATAGTCATTCGGGATGGCGTGCAGCTTCGCCTTCACATCAACCCCATACACACGCGCCGCGTTCAGCCCGAATATCTTATTCTTGGTCTCTGGCGTCAGCGGCTTCCAGCCGAATTGCTTCATCAGCTCCGCAGGCATCTGGATGCGGCGGAAGGCTTCGATCTGCCATTGCGGTGAGCCCCACCAGATCGAATCAGTGCCCCACAGCACATGGTCGTCACCGAAGGCATCGATCAACATGCCGAGGACGTGGCAGCAGAGCATCGGGTTGGTGATCGCCAGCATGCCAAAGGTCGAGCCGATCTCCATGTAGACGTTCTTCATCTTCGGGTTCTTCTTGCGCGCCGCGCAGATATCGCTTACCCACGCCACGTAGCCGTCTTTCAGCGGATCGCCGGTGACCTTCAGGTCGCCGGTCTGGAACGCTTTGATGATCTCCTGCGCGCTTTCGAGCCCCTTGAAGCCCGAGTGGTAGAGGATGAAGGTCAGGTCGGGGAAATCCGCCGCCGCTTTCGGCACATCACGCGGGTTGCAGTGCTCGACGTTGAAGCCGGGCAGCGGCAGCCCCTTGTGAACGCAGATCAGCTTGATGCCGGTCTTGCGCGCATATTCGAACGTGGGATAGGCGACCTTTTCATCGTCCAGCCACCAGCCCTCTTTCGTCGGCCCGAGCCCCTGACCCGGATAGCCCTTCCACGCCTCGATCTTCAACTGCTCGGCTTGCCGGTGCATATTCTCCATGTTGGGAGCGCCGAGGTCTGGCGAAAACAGTCCGTGCGACACGATGCGGCGCGATGCTGCCAGGCCATTGATCTTGGCGCGCGTTTCGATCATGTCGGGCGGCGGCAGGATATTCGAGTTGTCCGTAGGCGACGGGAAGCCCGAGATCACCGCCACCAGCGTGTCGCTGTCCAGGAAAATCTCTTTGATGTAGTTGGCCAGATAGAGGTCTTCCATCTTGTGTGCGTGGCCCTTGAGGTCGGGGTTCCAGCGCTCGGCGACTTTGCGATAGCCGAGCAGCGGCAAGACCTGACGGCCCGACGAGACGTGATGCGTCTGAATGTCAAAGATGAACTGATTCTTCGGCCACTTCTCGTCGTAGGCCGCCACCTCGATCATCTCGCTGGCCTCGACATCGAAGAATTTGCCGAAGACCGAATTCATCGCCACGAAGGCCGCTGCCATGCCGCCGGTCGTTGATAAGAACTGCCGGCGCGTCACGCCGAGCAGCTTGGCGTTGTGGTCGGCGAGCTGAATCAAGCGATGCTGTACGCGCTTCTGCTCGTCGGTCTGCGGGTACGGCAGATATTCTTCGTTCGAAACCACCTGCGTCGGGATCGGCAGGTTGAGGTTCATCTCTTCATCGAACTCACATTTTTGCACGAAGCGGCGGACGGCGCGGCGGGCGCGCGCCGCCGACTCGGCGAGCTTGCTTTTCTTCACGGTGCGTCCTCCATTGATTGGCTATCTGGCCTGAGAAGTTGCGGAGCTGAAAATCCACTGGACTCTGGTTTTATACAGAAGGCCGCCGATTTAATCAATGCGCCGCGAGCGAGATTCTGAGTTGAAGCTCATTTGATTTCGGCTACTGCTTGCCGGCGACCGGGCGGAGTTTCTCCAGGGCTTGAAAGGCTTCATTGGTGATGAAGCTGCCCCAGCCGGGGAGGGTGGCGCAGGTCGTCTTGTCGTCGTCGAGCGGCTGGACGCGCACCTGCCAGACGGTCTGCGCGCGCGTCGCGTGGTCGGGCCCGCCGAGCGCGACCTCGCGGATGTAGCCGTCCTCGAGCGCGGTCACGCTACGCCGCCAGACGTCGAGGTAGACGAGGTAGAGACCCTTGCGTCTTCGTCACCGCGGCGGCGCCC
>JBJMGU010000150.1:0-23979 GCA_045807765.1 Blastocatellia bacterium | reverse complement strand
TAAGTCGGCGGTTGCCATAATTTGTTACGTTATGTTGCGACTCAAGCCAACCTTTCCAGCCACAACCCGCCGCGAGCGCGGTTTTTCGATCATTGAAGTGGCAGTCATCATGATGGTGATCGGCATCGCCGCCGCCTTCATCGTGCCACAAGCGCTCGCCTGGATGCGGCTCTACCGGCTGGGCGTCGGCTCGCGAAACGTCGCCACCGCTTTGCAGCGCGCCCGCTACCTGGCGACTTCAAACAACACCCGCGCCGCTGTCACGATCCCGGAAGCCCAGCGCCTGCGCGTCGAGCAATACGGTCAGATGGCCGGCGCCGAAGCTCAGGTGCTGCCGGCCATTGAATTGCCTAACGGCATCACGATTGACGAGCAAGCTCCCAGACAGGTCGCCTTTGACGGGCGCGGCGTTGTCACGCCATTGCCGAACGACAATGTGACCATCCGCGTCAACAGCGCCGATGGCTATTACCAGCTCGTGGTCATCTCGCCGACCGGCCAGGTGACGCTTGCCGATCCGCAAAAAGATAAGAAGACCTAGGCGGCTCACCGCCGCGCTTTGACCGCCTGACGATCAAAGCCTTGTGGGAGACGATATGAATCAAACGATTGCCCAGCAGACACACAGCGCCGCGCCGCAGGCTAGAGAGGCCGAAAGCGGCTTCACGCTGATCGAAGCGACCATCGCCATCTTCGTCACCGTCGTCGGCCTCATCAGCATGGCCGGCATGTTCACGATGGCGATGAAGACCAACGCCAGCTCGCGCAACATGACAACGGCGACGACCTTCGCGCAGGACAAGCTCGAACAGCTCGGCGCGGCGTCGTTCGAGCGGCTGGTTGATCCGGCAAAGATGCAGAGCAATCCCAACAGCCACGGCGCCGATGACACCTACGCCGTCGGCGCGCTCGATCAGGACATCACGAGTGGCGGCATCGCCTACTATGACAAGATCATTCTCGCGGGCCGCGACGACATCGAGCCGGAAGGCACGGTCACGGTTGTCCGCGCCGACGGCACAGCGGAAACGCGCCGGCCCGACGGCACGATCACGAATAGCAATCCTTTCCCTGCCGAGCGCGCCACCTACACGCGCCGCTGGGCGATTATGTCGAGCGGCGAAGAGAACCCCGCCGACCGCAGGCTAACCATCGCCGTGCGCGTTAAGAGCGAGAACGCGCCGGTCGGCAAGACGCCCGAACTGGTTGATCTGTACACGGTGATGACGCACCAATGAGGAGAGTCGCGATGAAGGCAAAAAGCATGAGGCAAGTGATGGCGCGTGATGCGCTTAGGCGCGCGGCGGCAAGAGGCAATAAGCTGGAGAGCGGCTTTTCGCTCGTCGAGCTGATAGTGGCGATGACCGTCTTCTTGATTATCGGCGGCGCGGTGGCGCTGCTTTTGGGCAAGAGCCAGACGATCTTTCGCGCCGAGCAGGGCGTTTCCGAAATGGATCAGAACGCCCGCCTGATGATGGACTTTCTGACGCGTGACATCCAGCAGTCGAAAGAGAACGGCCTCGGACTCGGCCAGCGCTTCCGCACTATCTATTCCAAAGATGGCGCCGACGGCAAGACCGACGAAGTAACGATCGTTACCGCCGACACGCAATCAAGGGTTCCCACGGGCACGCTGCCGCTGGTTGCCGGCTGGGCAAGTCCATTTTCGGTCAGTGATCGTTACGTCGAGTTGTTGCCGGGTGGCTCGACGCGCCTCAAAGTCGCCGACATTGCCGGCGCCATTGCGCCGAACGAAGAATTTGTCATTACCGCGACGCGGCCCGATGGCTCGCTGCAATTCGATTTCATCAAAGCGCGCGCCGCACAGGTGACGCGGGGCGGCTATCTCGGTCTCAGCTTCGACATCGTTGATCATCCGGGCGTGACGCCTGAAGTGCCGTTCGGCTCCGAGTACGAAAACGGCGGCTTCACGCTGCGGCCCGTAACCATCAAGCGCTACTTCGTTGATCGGGCGAATAAAGAGCATCCGCTCTTCACGCTGTCAGTCAATGACGGCAAGCCGATCACGATTGCCCGTAACGTCGTTGCCTTCCAGTTACGCTATCTCGAAGTCCGCGACGGCGAAGCCGAGGGCACCTGGGTTAAGCAGCAGAGCATTGCGCGCGAGTTCAAGACGCAGGCCATCGAGGTGACGATGACGGCGCGCACAGAGATCAAGAACGATGAGAAGGCCGAGCGTCTGGTGACACTTGCGAGCGTCGTCCGTCCGCGGTTAACGCCGGGCGGCGACTTCGGCTCGATTGCAGGTGGCGGCAATCCGTCTTCGCCGGGCGGTGGGCCTGGCGTCGGTGGCGGGCCGGGGGGCGGCGGCCCAGGCGGTTATGGCGGCGGCGATCCCGGCGCGGGCGGCGGCACGGGCGCGAGCGGCGGCCAGCCGCGCGGCTATGACGCCGACGGCAATCCGAACAGTGGCAATGGCAGCGGCAACGGCGCGGGCGACGGCATTCAGCGCCGCACACGTTACATCGGTCGCCAGCCGAAGCTGCACGAGCGGCTGAACCAGCGAACCGGCGACACGCGCCCGGACGCGAGCGATCCAAATCAATAGAAGTCTGAATCGGCAGCAGCCGTCCGCAGAACGGCGCCGCCGGTCGAAGAGGTAAGAGCAATGAGTAAGAGAGGGACGCACCTTCGGGTGACGAATTCACGGGCGGCGATGGCGGCGAAGCGATGGCAGCGCGACGCGACATCGGCGCGCGACGACGAGCGTGGCATGGCGCTGATCGCCGTGCTGCTCATCATGTCGCTGCTCTTGATGCTCGGGCTGGCCGTCACCTTCACATCGCTTTCCGACAAAGCGATCACCCAGAACTTCAAGAACCTGACCAGTGGCTTCTACGCCGCCGAGGCCGGCGTCAACAACCTGCACCGCTTGCTGCGCAACGACAAGTTTATCATCGGGTCGCTGCCCGATCCGCCGCACATCACACCCGGACAGCCGACCTTGAACCCGAGCGATTTCATCGTCGCTGCCCAGGCCGCGATGAACAAAAAAGAGGTCTTCCCGAATAATGCGGCTTACATTACCAAGATCAACGTCAAAGACATTCAGGTGCCATACCCCGTAAACGACAACGACCCGGCGCACTACAACCAGCGCGTCCAGTACATCAACCCGCTCTACCCGAACTATGGCCAGATCGAGCCCTACGCCGTCACCTATCAACTGGAATCGCGCGGCGAAGGCATTGAAGGATTGAACGGCGCAGTGACGCTTGTTGAAGAGGGCGTGATCAATTTCAAGCTGCTGGTCAAAGGCGAAGGCGGCGGCCTGCGTGTCGGCACTTTCTCTGAGTTCGCCCTCTTCTATGACACCTTCGACCCGTACAATCCTGCGGGGCCTTTCATTTATCAAGGGCTCGGCCCCGGCGACCGCTTCGCGGGCCGCGTTCACACTAACGAACGTTTTGGCTTCTGGACGACTGCCGACGGCTCTGATCCGCCGGTCTTTCACGGCCACGTCTCGCAGTCTTATCGCAGCACCAGCTTTTATCGTCACGGCGCGGGCGAGCCGCCGCCGCCGGTTGATGCCGATTCCGAAGTCGTTGACGGCGTGCTGGTCGCGCCGAAGTTCCTCGCCGGTTTTGACCGCGGCGTCGCGCCGATCCCGCCGACCGGCAACGCCTTTGATCAGGCACGTGCCGTCTTAGACGGCGGCTTTCAACTCTCTGCCGGCTCGCCGACCGATGGCGAGTTGCATCACGCTCTGCGCAGCGTCAATAACTTGATCGAACCGCTGCCCGACCCGAAAGACCCATCGTCAACCACGCCGACACTTGAGCCAGGCGTTTATGTGCCGTCGGACGGCGAGACGTTTTCCGGCAGCGGTCTCTATGTGATGGGCGATGTCAACGACATTCAACTGAGCGCCGACCCGTCGGGCAACCGCGAGATCATTCGCATCACTCAGGGCAGCAAGACGACGACCGTGGTGATTGATGTGGACGCCAACACGACGACGATTGATGCCGGCAACGGCACCAAGACGCTGCGCGGCGTGCCGAAAGATCGCTCGATTGTCGAGAAGGGCAACCGCTCGGCGGCGTCGCTCTACATCCGCGGCGATGTTCAGTCATTACACGGGCCGGGCCGCAACGGTCAGGGCCAGCCGGCTCCGGCGATTGATTCCGATTTTGCCGTCACGGTGACGGCGGGCGGTTATCCGTCGGGCAATGAGCGCAAGCCGGTGACCGGCGGCTCGGTTGTGATCACGGGTGATTTGACTTACGAAAGGCCGGTGGTGGACGGGGCGGGCAATGCGATCAATCAAGACGCGCAGAACGTCCTCGGCATCTTCGCTTCGGGCGGCAATGTCGAAATACCGACCAATGGCCGCGCGCCGGATAACTTGACCGTGCATGCTTCGATTGCCGCGTTCGAGTTGCACGACGCCGAAGGCAACCCGATCATGGGGGCAAACGGCAGGCCCTACGGCGGGCGCATTCGCTCGCAAGACCTGGCAAGCAGCTTTTCGAACATGCCTTACCGTGGCTCTTTCAATCTGGTCGGCGGCATGCAGGCGACGAACTTCGACAACTTCGGCGTCTATGACGGCGCCTTCCACGGCTATATGTACAAGGGCAATTGGGACGCGCGCTATGAGAATGGCCAGTCGCCGCCGTTTTACCCCGGCTACATCGTAGACGATGATGGCCCGAGCGGCCCGCCGTCGGTGAAAGCGCAGGCCAACGCCCCGCAAGTAACTTCATACAAGCGCGTCTATTATGGCGGCGCAACCGATAGCTTGAACTGATGCGGAAAGAAGCCAGGAGTCAGGAGTCAGAAATCAGAAGGAAAAAGGAAGGTCGGCGGCAGGGAGTACAGTTCTCGCGCCTCCTTCTTCATTCTGACTTCGGTCTTCTGATTCCTGGCTTCTGACTTCTATGAATCGCTTGGGAGCCGCTCGGTGGGCGGGATGGTCTCTTCCTCGTCGTCAACAAGATCGAGATCAACTTCATAAGGCAGGTCGGGATCGCGCGGGATGGTTTCGGCTCCCCAGCGATCTTGCAAGCCCGCCGCGGCGCTGAGCGGCAGGGTTGAGCCATCAGTAACAGCCGGTTCGGGTGGTTGGAGCTTGCCGCCGGTGACCTGAGCGACCAGCACCGTGATGTTATCTTCACCGCCACGCTGATTGGCCAGCCCGATCAGTAATTCGCAGGCTTCCTTGAGCGAGTGCGACTGGTCAATCAAGCGCACCATCTCTTCCGGCTTCACCTTAAAATTAGAAGTCAGGCCATCGCTGCACAGCAGGATGATGTCGAGGTCGCGCAGTTCGACCTGATCAACCACGACATTGACGCTGGGCGCGGCACCGAGCGCTTGCAGGATGACGTTCTTGTAGGTGTGGCGCTCGGCCTCTTCTTCGGTGATGTGACCGGCTTCGACCAGTTGCTCGACGAGCGACTGGTCGCGCGTCACCTTCTGCACGCGACCGCCGCGAATCAGATAAGCGCGGCTGTCGCCGACCTGCCCGAAGTAAGCAGTTGTCCCCATCAGCCCGGCTCCCGTGAAGGTCGCGCCCATGCCGGCGTATTCCGAGCGCTGCTGGCTCATCTGGTGGATGTAGAGATTCGCCAACTCGATTGACAGGCGCAACCGCTCATGGAAAGCGATCCTTTGATAAGTCGGGCTCGCTTGTAGCTCAAGCATGCGGTCGCGCACGCATTCGATGGCGTGATGGCTGGCGACTTCGCCGGCCAGCGCCCCGCCCATGCCGTCGCTGACGGCGAGCAGCGAGCCAAAGTGACTTTGCGGGAAAGTCGTCAGGTGCGTCGCCGGCTCGTCATGGATTTTGTCCGGTGTCCAGGTATCCGCCGTCGTCAGGTTCAGCACCAGAAAGTTATCCTCATTGCCCGACCGTACCATGCCGACGTTCGTCATGGCATAGACGGCTATATTGAATGCGTAATCTTCCGACATAAACCAAGCTAATTTGTCCGGCGCGGCCTGGGGATGCCTTTACAACCGAACCTCTGACGCTGCGTCCAGCCTCGTCTCAAATTTGGCCGTGATTATGATTGATTTTCGTATGATTGGCAACATCAACTCAGTAGGCAGTAGGCGGTAGGCAGTAGGCGGTTGTCAGCACCGGAATTATCGTATGGCTTGCGCCGTGTACAGGAGGAGGTCGCATTTGCATATTTCCCTCAACTGCCTACTGCCTACTAGATTTTAGCGAGCGCCTGATCGAGATCGCTGATAATGTCTTCGACGTCTTCGATGCCGACCGAAATACGGACCAGCCCATCGGTGATGCCCAGGCGATTGCGCTCGACTTCGGGGACAGAGGCGTGCGTCATGGTCGCCGGGTGCGAGATCAAGCTTTCGACGCCGCCTAACGATTCACCGAGCGTGCAGAGGCGGACGCTTTCAAGCACACGGCTGGCGTTTTCAAGCGAGCCGGTCTCGAATGAAAGCATGCCGCCGAAGCCGCTCATTTGCCGCCGCGCCAGCTCGTACTGCGGATGCGATTTCAAGCCGGGATAATAAACTTTGCGGGCCGCCGGGTGCTCGGCGAGAAATTGCGCCACCTGCCGGCCATTGTCGTCGTGCTGGCGCATGCGGACGGCCAGCGTCTTGGTGCCGCGCATAATCAAAAAAGCATCCATCGGCGCAAGGATGGCGCCGGCGGCATTCTGGATGAAAGCCATCTGGCGGGCGTCTTCTTCGTCGTTGAGAACGACCACGCCGCCGACGCTATCACTGTGGCCGTTCAAGTATTTCGTCGTCGAATGCAGGACGATGTCGGCGCCCAGCTCAAGCGGGCGCTGAAAGTAAGGGCTCATGAAAGTGTTGTCTACGACGAGCCGCAATCCGCGCTGCCGAGTGATCTCGGACACAGCATTGATGTCAACCAGCGACATCACCGGGTTGGTCGGCGTTTCGATGAAGACCATGCGGGTTTCAGCGCGCACGGCGTCTTCGATGTGTTGCGGCTCGCGCGCGTCAACGTAGCTGAACTCGACGCCGAACTTGCGCATGATCTTGTCGAACAAGCGGAAGGTGCCGCCGTAGGTGTTGTCGCTGACGATAACGTGATCGCCGGCGCGCAGCAGCGTCACGACAGCGTTGATGGCTGCCATGCCGGAAGCGAAGCCGTAGCCGAAGCGCCCGCCTTCGAGCGCCGCCAGATTCTTCTCGCACGCCAGCCGCGTCGGGTTCTGCGTGCGCGCGTACTCGAAGCCTTTATGCTTGCCGATGCCTTCCTGCGCGTAAGTCGAAGTCTGATAGATCGGCACGCTGACCGCGCCGGTGGCCGGGTCGGGCTCCTGTCCGGCGTGAATGGCGATGGTTGAGAATTTCATCCGTGTTATCTCCTGCGTGGCATCCTGAATCGTTAATCTAGCATCTGGATGCAGGCAGTGGCCAGGAGGCCGGGCCAGGGGGCAGGGGCCGGCTGAAAAGGAACAGAACGTAAATCGCAATGGATGTACTTATCAATTCTCGTGGCGAAACTTTCAGAGGAACAGTTCAAACTGCGCCTTCGGATAACCGACCCCCGGCCCCCAACCTGAAACTTTGCTTTCGTTGAAACGTATTTGAGATTGGCTGTATAGTCGTAAGCAACTAATCGAGCAGACAGATTGTGAATCAATTTATACCGGCATGACGATTCACAAGGCGGAGTGAGGATTTCATGCAAAGATGGATTCGTCCACGCGCGGGCGCGCGTCGTGCGGCAGTCATGACATTGGCGCTGATAATGATCGCTGCGGCGGCGCTCTTTATTGCCAACCGCGCCGGGGCGCAGAACACGCCGGCGCCCACAGAAACCGGCACGGCGAGCAATGGCGAGCTTGAGATTGCGGTCAAAGCCGGCTTCGGCAGGCTCGAAGTCAATAGTTGGAGTGGCGCGTGGGTGCCGTTTCGCATCACCGTCGTCAATCAGGGGCCGGCCATTGTCGGGCGCTTGATTGTCCACACCGAATCGAACACTAACGGCCCGACGTCGCAGGCGCGCGAGTTCGTCAAAGAGATTCAACTGCCGACCGGCGCGCGCCAATCGCATGAGATTTCCGCTTATATCAACTCCGGCGAGAACCCGAAGGTGCGTATCCAATCGGGCGACCAGATAGTGATCGAAGCGACGGTGCCTGTGCAGCGCAATTATGGCTGGAGCGATCAACTCGATGTCGCCGTCGTTGACACAGACCCGACGGCACTCAACAACATCGCGCAAGCGCCGGTTCAGCAACAACCAACCCGCGAGCCGTTCAAGCTCGGCCCACGCCCGTCTCCACAACAGGCCGCCACGCAAGCCAACCCGCAGTCGCCGCCCAACGCGCCGGGGCAGCCACAGCGCCGTGGCCCGCGCAATTTCAACCAGGGACCGCAAACCTATGGCGTCCACCCAGCCGTCATCGCCCCTGATGAAATGCCGCGCGATTTCGTCGCTTACGACCTGCTTGACGCCCTTATCATCAACGACGCGCCGCTCAGTCAGTTGAACGAAGATCAGGCGCGCGCCCTGCGGTTGTGGGTCGCGTCGGGCGGCTTGCTCGTCGTCACCGGCGGCGCCGATGTTGCCGGCATGCGCGCCAACCGTCTGGATGAAATCTTACCCATCGAAGCGGGCACGGCGGCCAGCAATGCCGGCTTTCCGGTCACCGACCTGACGCAGATTTATGGTGGCTTTGAGGCCGCCGAGGCGACGCTCGGCATGAACGCCAGGGTGAAGCAAGGCGCGCGTGCCCTGCTCGGCACCGCTGACCGCGCCCTGGTCGCCGAGCGTGACTATGGCAGCGGCGTCGTGCGCTTCGTCGCCATCAACCCCAAGCTCAACCCCTATCGCGGCTGGAACGGCGCAAAAGAGTTATGGGCCGACCTGCTGTGGCCGGCGGCGGCTTCAAAGCCGCGCCATACAAACTGGATTACTATGAGCAGTCGCGGGCCGTCGCGGTCGGGGCGCTGGGGCGTGCAGGAATTGCTCTTCCACCTTGCCGAATTGCAGCCGCCGTCAACCAAATACGTCATCTTCTTCCTGTTGGCTTATGTCCTTTTCGTCGGCCCGGTTAATTACGCGGTGCTGCGCTGGCGGCGCAAAACCGATCTTGCGTGGCTGACGATCCCTGCGGTGGTGATTCTGTTCACGCTGGTCAGCGTCGCCGTCGCGCAGATGAGTCATGGCGGCAAGGCCGTCGTCGCCGATGTCTCACTGGTGCAAGTGCATCAAGTCGAAGGCATCAGCCAGATCACCAGCGGCTTGATCGTCGTGCCGGCGACCAAAGAGGTTCAGCAAATTACTTTCGCCGGCAGCAATGCATACGCCAGTGACGTGTTGAACGGCAATCAAGGAGGCAGCGCTTCGGCGGCGGGCGGTATCGAATGCGAGCGCGATCAAAAGGCGTTCGTGCTGCGCGCGCCGATGACGACGCGCACGGCCAGCCTCTTCCAACTGCGAGCCGTGCGCGAAGCCGAGCCGCCCATCCTCGCCGCTCATCCGACAGGGAACGCCGTGACGATCAAGAACCTCGGCGATGCCACGATGGTCAAAGCGGTCTATCTGAGCGCCGAAGGCGCCTCCGATCTCTTCGAGCTGGCGGCGGGCGGCGAACAGCGCGTGGCGCTCAACAGCCCGCCATCGCAATCGTTCAATGCGTGGTACAGCGCACAGATGGGCGATTCGGATGAATCGGAGCTGTTCAACGACCTCGCGAGCGTGCTCGACCGCGAAGTCGGCGGCGACCATGCTTTCTCGCAAGGCTTTTTCGAAACTCAGGCGATGAGCGACGCGCTCAAGAAGTTGCAGCACCCCGTGGTTATCTGCTTTATCGAGAAGTCGCCGGCAGAGATCACCTTCAAAAACACCTTCAAGCGCACCAGCAAAGCGTTCTATGTGATTCACCTGTGAGGTAGCGCAATCTGTTAGATTGTGCCACATCCGAAGGATTCAATAAGCGAATGAGCGACAACGCCACAAGCGAACCGATGATCAAGCTGGAGAACGTCACCAAGTATTACAAGACGTTTCCAGCCGTCAACCACATCAGCTTTGAGATCGGCAAAGGCGAAGTCTTTGGCTTCATCGGGCCGAACGGCGCGGGCAAGACAACGACCATCAAAATGCTCGCGACCTTGATGCTGCCCTCGGAAGGCCGGCTGACCGTCGGCGGCTATGACGTCGTCACCCAGCCGTATGACGTGCGGCGCATCATCGGTTATATGCCCGACAGCTTCGGCGTCTACGAAGACCTGCTGGCGTGGGAATACCTCGACTACTTCGCGGCGCTCTATCACCTGAACCCGGCGCAGCGCAAACGAGCGATTGACGACGTGCTAGAGCTGACCGACCTCACCATCAAGCGCAACGCTCAAGTCATGAGCCTGTCGCGCGGCATGAAACAGCGGCTCTGTTTAGCCAAGACCTTGCTGCATGACCCGGCGGTGTTGTTGCTCGACGAGCCGGCGTCGGGACTCGATCCCCACGCGCGCATCGAAATCCGCGAGCTGATTCGCGAGCTATGCCGCATGGGAAAGACCGTGCTGGTAAGCTCGCACATCCTCACAGAGCTTGCGGACTTTTGCACTTCGATTGGCATCATCGAAGCCGGTCAGGTGCTGGCCGCCGGGCGCATCGAAGACATTACGGCCAAGCTCGCCGGCAATGTCATGATCGAAATTACTGTGAAAGGCGACGCCGCAATTGCGCTCGACGTTCTGGCCGAACGGCCCGAGGTCACGCGCACGACCTGTGACGGGCGCACCATTCATGCCGAATACACCGGCCAGCCCGACGAGGTTGACGAACTGCTTGAATACTTGATTAATCGCGGCGTCCGCGTCCTCGGCTTCAGACGTACCGAAGCCGACCTCGAAGACATCTTCCTGAAAGTGACGCGCGGCGTCGTCGCCTGAAAACTGCCTTATGGACATGTACAATCCGATTTTGATTAAAGAGATGCGCACGCGGATGCGCGGCAAGCGCGCTTTCCTGGTGCTGACCGGTTACGTCGTGACGTTGAGCCTGATTCTCGGCTTGATCTTCCTGGTGCTCACGAAGAACGCGCCGGCGGCGGTGGTCAATCAATCGGGTCGCGTGCTGACGCCGGTGCTGATCTATGTGCAGATGAGCTTAATCTGTTTGATCGCGCCGACCTTTTCGGCAAGCGCCATCTCATCGGAGCGCGAGCAGCAGACCTTTGACCTGCTCATCGCTTCGCTGGCGCGCCCGACGACCATCGTCTTCGGCAAAGTCGGCGCGGCGCTCTCTTACTTGCTGCTGACGTTGTTCGGCTCGCTGCCGCTGATTGCGCTGACGTATTCATTCGGCGGCGTTGACTTAGGCGATGTGGTGAAGGCGTATCTGGTGATGCTGGTGGCGGGGGTGACCTTTTGCTCATTGAGCTTCTTCTGGTCAACGCTGATTCGTCGCGGCGTGCTGGCGCAGTTGACCAGCTTGATTACGGTGATCTTCCTGGTGGCGGCGATGCCGGCGCTGGCGCTCTTCTTTTCGGCGCTCGCCGGCAGTTTTCAAGGGACGCCGTCAACGACTTTCTTCAATGTGGTTGATCTGCTAATGCGCACCAACCCGTTTGCCGCCATCACCTATCTGATGTGGGGCATCCCGCCCGTCCCCGGCGCATGGCTGGCGGGCGTTCCGATCTGGATATGTCAGGTGCTATTCTATTTGTTGTTGACGGCGTTGAGCCTGTTTTTCAGCTATCGCCGGCTGCAACGAGTAAGGAACTGGATATGAGCGAAGCGGCGGCGAAACTACAAAGCCTTGAGCGCGCGGTGATGTGGCGCAGGCGTTGGCTGGCATTGCAAGATCATCTGGCGCTGGCGCTACTGGCAAGCGGCTTGATTGTCGCCGCGCTGGTCGTGTTGTCGCGGTTGCAAATCGCGCGGCTGCATTGGTCTGTGGAAATTCTCGTGGTCGTTGCGGTGACGGGACTGCTTGCGTGGCGCTGGCATCAAAAGCGCGCCACCGGCAAAGCGGCTGCCTTCTTGATCGATCAGGCGTTCGCGCTCGAAGACCGCATAACCACGGCTCATGAAATTCTTGTGCGTGGCGAGGCCCGGCGCGATGTCGAGCAAGCCTTGATTGATGACGCGGCATCGCGTCTTGACGATAAGCGAGCCGCCGCGGTTGTGCCTTATCGCTTGCGCGCATGGCACGTGGTCGCGCTTGCCGGCATTGCGGCGTTTGTGGTCGCGGTCGCCATGCCGACTAAGCAGCTTCCCGGCGGCGAAGCAATCGTTGAAGCACAGACTGACATTCAAAGCGCCGGCGAGCAGATGGAAGAAGTCGGCGAAGCGATTGCCAAGCTCGCGCCCGCCGAGAGCGAAACCGCGAAGCTGGCTCAAGAGCAGGCCGCGCTTGGCCGCTCGTTCAGGATGTCGCCCGAATCGCGCGCTGAAGCCTTGCGGCAGTTGAGCGCGCTTGAAGAGCGCATTCGCAAACGCCATTCGGAGCTTGCCGCAACCCATGCCGACGAGATTGTCAGCGTCGCCGAAAAACGAATGCGCAACGCCATCGAGCCGGCGCGCAAAGAAAAGAGCGGCCAGGACGAAGTGAACGATGCGGCTCAGGCCGGTGATGACTCAACCGTTCGGGATGAGAATCAGAGCACCGGCGCGAACGACACGGATAAGCAAAAGTCGGCTGCGAAGCGGCGATCAGCTAACCCCAAAGAATCGCCGAAGCCATCGTCAGCGATTGCCCAGGCAAACGACGCGGCCCGTAAGGTGAAGGGTAAGCCCACTCAGCCGAACGCGAATCCGGCTGAGCCGCAGGCGACGGCGGCAAATCAACCGCCGCAAGCTGAAAGTAATCAATCAGACAATCGGCAATCGCCGGGCAAGAACAATCCCGCTCAGTCTCAGGAGTCGCCACAGAAACCGCCACAGAAGCCAGTTTCAGGGCAGCCGCCGACAAACGCCACCGCCGAGGCGAGTAAGCAGAGCGGCAATCCGCAGAGCGCCAATCCGCCGCAGAGCGGCAACCCGCCATCCGCACCAGAGGCGACGGCAAAAGCCGACGGTCAGCCAAACAGCGAGCCGAACCCGCAAGGCGAGCAGCCGAAGCCTGAAGCGAAGCCGGAAGCCAATCAAGAGAGCAACAACCCGCTGGCCAACCTTGCCGCCGAGCAAGCGGGCAAGATGCTGCCACAGCTTTCGCAGGAGTTATTGAAGAAGGCCGCAGAGCTGCGCGACGGCAAGCTGTCGCCCGATGACATCAAGCGCCTGCAACAGTCCGCCGAGCTGCTGGCGCGCGACCTATCACGGATCGGTCAGTCGAAAGAGATGCAGCAGTTGGCCGAACAACTCGCCAAGCAGATCACGCCTGAGCAGATCGAGCAGTTCGCCCGCGCCCTCGGCAACCAGGAAGAGTTGAAGCGCGAGTTGCAAGCCTCCGTGCGATTGATGATGGAGAATCAGCAGGCGAAATCAACGGTCGCTGGCATGGCGCAAAGCTTCGCCAAGTGGGGCGAGCAGTTCGAGCGCCGCGACCGCAACGGCAGTGGTAATCGCCAGCAGCCGAATGATGGCAAGCCCGAACAACAGCAAGGCAACAACCGCGGCGGGCGCGGCGTGATGGATGCGAAAGACGAGCAGGCCGGGCGCGACATTATGCGCGCCGCCGGCGGGCTGACGGCAAAGACTGATGGGCCGCGCCAGCCGACTGGCAAGGGCCGCGATGCGCGCTTGAGCGGCAACCCGCAACGTGGCGCGGGCGGCGAGTTTCTTTACTTGAAATCGCCTGCCGGTCGCGGCGCGTCACGCGCCCCTTACACCTCGGCTTATCCGCAATACCGCCGCGAAGCCGAGCGCTCGGTCGAGCGCAGCCAGGTGCCGCCACGCCTGCGCTCGGTTGTGAAGAGCTACTTCGACGCCATCAATCCCGACGCCGCAAAGAAGCAATAAAAGATTCATCACAAGAGAATCGGAGGAGGAACATGGATCAACGCGAGAAAGATCGGCTGCTGTGGAATCTGCGGTCGCTGCCTAACGAGCTTGAAGACCTGCTGAAAGAGCTTGACGAAGAGACGCTGCGCTGGCAACCGATCCCGAACAAATGGTCAATCAAGGAGATCATGTGCCACCTGCGCGATATGGAGCGCGAGGCTTACCTGGCGCGCTATCAGCGCATCGTCGGCGAAGATCAGCCGTGGATGCAGAACATCGATCAGGACAGGCTGGCCTACGAGCGCGATTACATCAATCAAGACGCGCGGCAGGCGCTTGATGAATTCCGCCAACTGCGCACAGAGACCGTCAACCTGCTCGACAGCGTGCCGCCCGAAGCCTGGTCGCGTAGCGGCGTCCACGAAGTAGACGGCCCCCTCAGCATCGAACAACTGGCAGTGCGCCAGATCAAAGGCAACGACATGAACCACCTCGTGCAGATGAAGGACATCGTGCGCCTGAAAATGCCCTGGTGAAAAAAAAGGGACTAGGGGTTAGGGGCTAGGGACTGGGGACTAGAGAAAACCTCTCCTGTCCCTAGCCCCTAACCCCTAGTCCCTAGCCCCTATACTCCTATGGATTCATCACAGACACTCGGTGACATTAAGAAGAAAGTCGAAGGCTACGTTGGCAAGTTCAACGCGCTGAAGGCAGAGATCGCCCGCGTCATCGTCGGCCAGCAAGAGATCGTCGAAGGCGCGCTGCTGGCGCTGATGGCCGGCGGCCACGTCTTGTTGGAAGGCGTGCCGGGGCTGGGCAAGACCTTGCTCGTGCGGACGATTGCCGAAACGATGGGGCTGCACTTTGCGCGTGTGCAGTTCACGCCCGACCTGATGCCCGCCGACATCGTCGGCACTAATCTCGTCATCGAAGGCGAAGCCGGCGAGAAGATGTTTCAGTTTCAACCCGGCCCGGTCTTCACCAACCTGCTGCTGGCAGACGAGATCAACCGCGCCACTCCGAAGACGCAATCCGCGCTGCTCGAAGCCATGCAGGAACGGCAGGTGACGGTTGGCGGTCAGACCTACCCGTTGGATTCGATCTTCTTCGTGCTGGCGACGCAGAACCCGCTGGAGATGGAAGGCACCTACCCGCTGCCCGAAGCGCAACTGGATCGCTTCGTTTACAAGCTACTCATGAACTATCCGTCACGCGGGGATTTGATTGAAGTGCTGCGCCGCACGACGATTGAAGATGTGCCGCACGCCCAGGAAGTCATCACGCCTGAAGAGTTGATCGAGATGCGGCGGCTGGTGCGCGAAGTCATCATCGCGCCGCACGTCGAAGAGATGGCGGCGGACATTCTGCTGGCGACGCATCCGACGAGCGACAGCGCGACCGAGACAGTGCGGCGCTACGTTCGTTATGGCGCCAGCCCGCGCGGCGCGCAAGCGATGGTCTTGACGGCAAAAGCGCGCGCCTTGCTGGCGGGCCGTTATAACGTTTCGACCGGCGACGTGATCGCCGTCGCCCGCCCGTCGCTCAGGCACCGCATCATTCGCAACTTTGAAGGCGAAGCCGATGGCATCAGCACCGACAAGATACTTGACGAGGTGCTGAACGAGAATGCCGCCACACGCACTGCGACGCGACCACGCGAAGCCGAGCCGTCGCGCGCTTGATGACTCCGGTGGTTGGCACCACCGGCTAATTTCCTGCGGCCTTCGAGACTTCAATCAGCATTCGATTCTCTATGAGTCAGGAAAAAGACAGCCTGCTCGATCCCGCCTTTCTGAGAAAGCTGGAGCGCTTGCGCATCCAGGCGCGCCGTGCCTTCCCTGGCACCATGCGCGGCGAGCGGCGCTCGACCCGGCGCGGCGCGTCGGTCGAATTCGCGGACTTTCGCAAGTACGAAGCCGGCGACGACTTCCGCCACGTTGACTGGAACATCTATGCGCGACTGGAGCGGCTGATGCTGCGCCAGTTCATCGAAGAAGAGGATGTGCGCATAGACATCCTCATCGACCGCAGCCAGTCCATGCGTTTCGGCGAGCCGCGCTCGAAGTTCGACTTTGCGCGTCGCGCCGCCGCGGCGTTGACCTTTCTCGGTATCAGCAGTCTTGATCGGGTCGCGGTGGCGGCGTTTGATTCGGCGCTGCGAGAACGGATGCGAGCTTTGCGCGGGCGCGGTCACTTGCTCAACGTGCTGCGTTTTCTCGATGGGCTGGCAAGCGGTGATGAAAACAATAAGGCAGCAAGCGACGGGCAACCAAATATGGCGCAAGGCGAACCGGCAACAAGCATCGCCGGCGCGGGCGGGCGGACGGATTTGAGCGCTGTGCTGCGCGGCTTTCAACGCGTCAATGGGCGGGCGGGCATCGTCTTTGTGATCTCTGATTTTCTCGACGCCGGCGGCTTTCGCACAGAGATGAAGCTGCTGGCGCGGCGCGGCTACGATCTGAACTTGATCCAGGTGCTTGCCGCCGACGAGCTATCGCCTGCCGTCGCCGGCGACCTGTTGTTCGTTGATAGCGAAACCGGCGAGACCCGCGAGATCACCGTCAACGAGCGGCTGGTCGGCGCGTACAAGGCGGCGCTCAGTGAGTATACGCATGGCCTGGAATCGTTCTGCCGGTCGCAGGGTATTGGCTACACGCTGGTCAGCGCCGATGCGTCGTTTGAAGATTTGCTGTTGAAAAACCTGATCGAAGCGCGAATGGCCGAATAACCCCTGCGGGGACACCTCACTGACTTTCGCGGCGGCGCGGCACGCCGGCCTCTTCAAAAAACTGCGTGGTGTTTTCGGTGACGCTCGGCGGCGGCGCGGCGAGTTGCTCGAAGCCGGGCGTCGCGGCGCTTGGCGCTGCTTGCGGCGCGGTGTGGCGCTCGACGGCGGGCGCGAGGCGGCGGTCATCATCCATCAACTCGTCGGCAGGGATGGTGAAGCGCTCGCTCAGCGTTTGCATCGATTCGGCGAAGAAGGTGGCGTAGATCACTTGCCCCAACCCCTTCAACAGCGGAATCAGCATGAACAGCCAGAAGATGCGCGCCAGGGTTTCGAGGCCATGAATCTGCGCGTCGGTGATGCGTGGGATTTCATGAATGACGCCGGAGTTGAGGACGTCCTGGCCGACCTTGAAAAAGGCAAACGACAATGCGCCGCCGCTGAACAAACTGATTAGCCCTTCTTTGAGGTTGTGCTGCCGCGAATACTTCATCCACTGGCCGGGCTGCGGCAGGTTGCGGCGGCGCACTTCTTCTCGCGCACGGCGGCGCAGCTCGCGCGTCGAATGCCGGCGCGCGCGGCTCTGCTCGATCTTTTCCCAGGGCTTGCCGGCGTGCTCGTGCTGGAAGCCTTTCTTCCAGCTATCAACGAAGTCTGTGACGTTGCGCTTCAGTTCTTCGGCGTCAAATTGCCAGGGGCCTGGCCCTTTGCCGCCGCCGCCTTTGATGATGTTGATGATTAATTGCAGGTTGGTGCCACAGGCTTTGCAGAACCGCTGGCCTTCGACCGCTTCAGCGCCACATTTCGGACAATACATTTCCGCCTCCAGTGTGTGGGATATTATCACCCTGCACGCCTAGTATAAACCATCTTTTGCCCAAGAAAGTTTCGCCAAAACGCGATGGCAGCCGCATGGGGCCTCAATTCTCGGGCGCGAAATCAACGACGAACACGTCTTCGAAAACGCCAAGCCGTCCCAGCAACTCGCCGAACTTTTTATGATCGGGGTGCGGCAAGTAGGCATCGCGCGCCGCGGCGTCTTTGAAAGTCAGCAGGTAGACATGCGTGAAGCCGAGATTCTTTTTCTCCGGGCTGTTGTTGACGCCATGCTCGAAAGAAAGGATGCCGGGAATCTTGTCTTTCAATTGCCGGAAGGCGTCGGTCACCTGCTTGATCTGCGCCTCGCTGCTGCCGGGCTTAAATTTGAAGACGACGATGTGGCGAACCCTCTCTTTTTTGTCGGCTGCAACACTCATAACAGACATGCTCCCCAATGACAGGACTGCCAGCACGGTCAACAACAGGACTCTTCTCATCAACCCTCCGCCTCTGCTTTGAATCTGCAAGTGGTTACGCCGTACAAAGTACCGCCTTTGCCCCTGGCGCGCAACGACGGCGATGGATTATCAAATCGGCGCGGCTGCGGTAGAATTGCAATGGGGTGACAGCGCAGAGCTTCAAACAAGGAGTACCCAATAACCGCTAATGTCAAAACACCGACTGATTGTCCCGCTGGTTCTGATTTCACTCTTCTTCAGCTCGTTAAGCCTGAGCCGCCCGATTGCTGCGGCGCAGGACAAAGTCACGCCTTTCAGCAAAGCGGAATTGCTGACGCTGCTACGCCAGAGCGGGCAGCGCCACCTGTCGCAAGGCGAGATCATCGAGCAACTAGAGCAGCGCGGCATTGCCTTTGCCGTAGACGAGCCAACGATCAATGAGCTGAAGCAAGCCGGGGCGCGCACCTTTCTGCTTGAATCGGTCCGGCGGCTCGGCAAGAATGGCGGCCACCCCGAATCTTACCCGACCGGAGTGAGCGACGAAGCCGGCGTTGAACGGGTGCAAGCCGATGATTTCGCGCGCTTGCCTTTGCTCGAGCAGACGCGCCATTACGTACTGGAGAGCGCCAAAGAGTTGCCCAACTTCATCGTCAATCAAACCGTCAGCCGCTACCTGCGCACGCCGGAATACAAAGATTGGAAACTGGATGACACGATAGAGGTCGAGATCACTTATCAAGCCGACCGCGGCGAGCAGTTCAAGCTGCTGCGCGTCAGCGGCAAACCGACGACGCAATCTTATGAAGAACTGGGCGGCTCGACTTCGACGGGCGAATTCGGCTCGATGCTGATGGCGGTCTTCGTGCCGCAGTCGAAGGCGCAATTTAAAGAGCTGCGCCATGAGACTTACCGCGGGCGGCCTACGGTCTTGTACGACTTCACGGTCAAGAAAGCCGACTCGAACGCGACGATTCAAGACAAGGCGTCCGGCCAGAAGACTATCGCCGGTTATAGCGGCAGCCTGTGGATCGATACGGAGAGCAAACAGGTGCTGCGCGTCGAAGTAGCCTACGAAGGATTGCCGCCGCGCTTTCCTATCAATATGTCAGAGAACGCCGTCGAGTATGACTGGGTGACTATCGGCGAGCAGCGTTACATGCTGCCCATCCGCGCCGAGCTGTTGATGGGACGCGACAGCATTCACGTTTATACGCGCAACGTCATCGAGTTCCGCAACTATCACAAGTTCGAGGGCAAGATGAAGGTACTGGATCAGTAAGGCCGAGGCCGGCAAAGAGGGATGGTTTTCGTATGAGCGGTCAGAACCGGAAAGAGATACGGCCAGGGCTTACGGTCGATGTCGTCTTGAAACCCGACCAGCGCACCGGCAAGCGGACGCGCGGCGTGGTCAAAGACATCTTGACCAAATCGCCGCATCATCCACACGGCATCAAAGTCCGATTGGAAAGCGGCGAGGTCGGCAGAGTTCAAGAGATCATCGAATAACGCCGCGAGGCTCTGGCGCGGGCCGAGCGTTGAGACCAGTGAAACCACTGCCCACAGACTTTGAGCCTGAGATGGTCACGATCCCCGCCGGCAACTTCCTGATGGGCTGTGACGATGGAGCCGACACCGAGCGCCCGGCACATCGCGTGTGGGTTGATGGTTTTGCTATAGCCCGTACCACCGTCACCAACCGCCTCTATCGTTGCTTCATCGAAGAGACGGCGCGTATCGCGCCACCTGTTTTCTTCGACGAAAAATTCAATCACCCGGATCAGCCGGTCACTAGCGTCAACTGGTTTGAGGCGGCGGATTACTGCGTCTGGCTCGCCGAGCGCACGAGCAAGCCGTACCGCCTGCCGACAGAGGCAGAGTGGGAGCGTGCCGCGCGTGGCGGCTTACAGAGCAAGCTCTACACCTGGGGCGACGAGCCGCCGCAAAGTCAGCCACATTACTTCACGTCGTGGCTCGACGGGCCAGAGCGCGTCGGGCGGCGCAAGCCGAACGGCTTCGGCCTCTTTGACATCTCAGAGAACGTGCACGAGTGGTGCGCCGATTGGTATGACCCGCAGGACTATCGCACGTCGCCGGCGCGCAATCCGCAAGGCCCGGCGTCGGGAACGCGCAAGGCGTCGCGCGGCGGTTCGTGGCGTCACCAAATCAAGATTACCCGCGTCGCTGCGCGCAGCAGCATCCCTCCCAATTTTCGATACAGCGATTATGGTTTCCGCTGCGCCCTGAGTTTGTAAAAGGCGCTGCCTCGCCATGCATAGCGCGGAGGTTCCTTGTCGGGTAATCTATCTTTAGAGGTGTTTTGATAGCGATGAGAGAGCCAGGGGTGAAAAGGTTGACAATTCATTTGCTCGTCGCTACCTGTCTGCTAGCGGTGTTAATCGCCGGCGGCTGCCGCAAGGCGCCGCGCTCGTTGCAACCGCCACCGCCGACAGTTGAAGCGCCGCTCGTTGATCCCTGGAAAGCCGCCGCCCACAAGGTCGAAGAAGATCGCGGCGAGCCGACGGGCCGCAAGGCTTCGATCAACACGCCAGCCGAGTTGCAGCATTACAGCGACCGGCGGCGCTTTCTCGCTGTGCAGGTCGCCGAAACCCGCGAGCAACGCTATGGGCTGCCGCAAGATTATGCAGACCTCGCCCGGCTCATCCGCAAAGGCGAGCTGGTCGAGATGCCGCCGCTCGGCGACGATTACATTCTTTATGGCGTCGGTGCTAACGCCAGCGATGATGGCTTTTTGCATTACGACGCCGCAACGGGTCAGAACATTCCGCTGTTTGCCAGTGACGACGAATTCAAGCGCGAAGCCGCGCGGTTGGATGCGTCATTGAAAGAGCCGCAGGCGCGACTGGCCGATTTGCAGAGCCAGTTGCAGCGCACGGGTAAGCGTGACCGCGCCCGCCGCCAGTCTTTGACTAACCAGATTGCCGAAACGCGCCGCACGACGGATGAGATCACGGCGCGCAAGAAACTGCTTGAGTCGTTCTACCTGAACCGCGACCGGCGGCGCGAGCTGGCCGATGACTATCAAACGCTCACCCAGCTTGCCGCAGACTTCAACGGCAAATCTTATAACCTGGACGACGCGGCAGCGCGGCGCGCTTTCAAGGTGCGGCTGCTCAGTTATCTGCGCCCGCCGGCGCGCGACGTGCTGCTGGAAATCGCTCACGAGTATAAGACGACATTCAACCGCCCGCTGCCGATCACCTCGATGGTGCGCCCTGAGCAATATCAACGGCGGCTCGGCGAGAAGAACCCCAACGCCACGCGCATCAGCACGCCACCGCATGCGACGGGGCTGGCTTTTGATGTTTATAACTTTTTCATGACGGCTACGGAGCAAGACTACCTGATGGCAGTCATTGCCCGAATGAAGGATGCCGGTCGCGTTGAAGCTTTGCGAGAGAACCGCGATCACATCCATGTCTTCGCTTTTGCCGACGGCGCGCGGCCTGATGAAAAGCTCATCGCCAGCTCGTTGAGTGAAACCGGCAGCCAGCTCGCTGCCGCCAGCAAGGCGCGAAAAGCGACGAAGACCAAGCCCGCGCACGCCGCTCGCGATGGCGGCAAGACTCGCAACGGCGGCAAGCGTCACGCGGCGGCGGCGCCGTCGCACAAGCGCCGACATTAGGATGAATGGCTAAAGAGCGACTCGACAAACTGGTCGTTGAACGCGGCTTGGCCGAGAGCCGGACGCGGGCGCAGGCATTGATCCTTGCCGGCTATGTGCTGGTCGCCGAACAGCGCGCTGACAAGCCCGGCCAGATGATCGATGCGGCGCTTGAGATACGTCTCAAAGGCGAGCTGCCGCGCTACGTCGGTCGCGGCGGCTTGAAGCTCGAAGCGGCGCTCAGCGAGTTTCATATCGATCCGAGCGACCGCATCTGCATCGATGTCGGCGCTTCGACCGGTGGCTTCACCGATTGCCTGCTGCAACACGGCGCGACGCGTGTGTGGGCGATTGACGTCGGTCACAATCAACTGGCGTGGAAGCTGCGCCAGGATGCCCGCGTCGTCGTCATCGAAGGCCAGAACGCCCGCGACCTCGACCCTCTTCAGTTCCCTGCCCTCTTCGATCTGGCAACCATAGATGTATCGTTCATCTCGCTGGCAAAGATCTTTCCGGCGCTCGCCACGTGCCTTGCCAATGGCGCGCCGCTCATTGCGCTCATCAAGCCGCAGTTTGAAGTCGGGCGCGGCGAAGTCGGGCGCGGCGGCATCGTCACCGATCCGCAAAAGCATCGGCGTGTACTGTACGACATCGCTCGCGCCGCGGCATCCATGAGCCTGTTGCCGTTTGCCGTGATCGAATCGCCGATCCTCGGGGCCGAAGGCAATCGCGAGTTCTTGATGCATCTGCAAAAGACCGGCGCGGCGCAAGCCATCCCGCCAACCGTTGAAGCGCAGATCATCGCGCTAACGCCCTGAATCTCTGCGGTTATCGCGATGAAGGCGCCGGCACCCCTGCTTTACAAGGTGGGGCTTTCCGACTACTATTATTCGACCCTACCGCCTGTCCATCTCAGACGCGAAATCGGCTCAATGCGGAGAGGGCAACCGAAATCATGTTCCATCAATTCCTTCAGGAGAATTCATGAAGACACGACTGCTTTCAAGTGTGCTGGGCATCATATTGTTCATCACCGTTTGTGCGCCAGCTTCAGTGTTGTTCGCGGCCTTTGCGGCTAGTCCGAAAGCCAATACGAACCAGCCGGCCAAGACGAGTCAGCCTGCGGAAGCCAGCGTCTACAAGTTTAAGGAAGCCGGCATTCAATTCACCGTTCCGGCTGGATGGGAAGCCAAAGCTGAAGAAGGTGCGGTAAAGGTCTCGCCGAAGAGCGGCGGCATGGCACAGATTGCTTTCATCGCGCTGCCGATCTCTAAGGATATGGACGATGAAGATCGCGCCGACCTGTTTAATACGATTGTCGAAAAGAGCAAGCCTGCCGGCGCGAAGCTGGGCGATTACGTCGCCAATGAAACGATGGGCGGAATGCGCGTGTCGCTGCGCCCCTATGAAGGCAAGAACAATGGCCATGAGGTGCAAGGAATGTATTTTCTGCTGAGCGCCGAGAAGATGGTCTCTATCGTTCTGGTCATCGATAAAGCTGCCGGCGATGCCCTTAGCACAGACGCGGAAAACATCATCAACAGCGTCAAGAAGATCGAATAAGCACCGACAACGCCGCGGCTCACTTGAGCGGCAGCGGCTTGCAGATAGAGGGCAGCGCCTGCCGGCTGCCCTTTTATTTTATTGTCGGGCGGTGGGTTTGCTTAGTGCCGGCCAAAGAGTCGGCTATAATGAGACGCTGATTGAAACCTGTGGATGATTGCCCATGCGAGCCATCCTCACTTATCTGGTTGGAAGCGACAAAGGACGGCGCGAGCGCTTTGATAAAGAGCGCATCTCGATTGGTCGCGCGCCCGACAACGACCTGCGCTTCAGCGACGGCCAGCGGCGCGTGTCGTCGCACCACGCCGCTATTCTGAGGCGCGGTGACGGCTTTCTGCTGCAAGACCTCGGCTCGACCAACGGCACCATGATCAACGGACGCCGCGTCATCACCAGCGAGCTGAATCACGACGACATGATCGAATTCGGCGCCGGCGGGCCGCTGTTGCGCTTCGGCATCGAGCTTGACGAAAGCGAGCAGGCTGCTGCGGCGGCGGCGGCAAGCGGTGACGCGACGCCGACGGTCAAGCGGCCCACGACCGACCGTTTACCGCCGCCGGTGCCGCGCCCCAACGGTTGGCTGGTCACAGCCATCGTCGTCGCAATGTTGATGGGCGCAGGCGGCGGCGTGCTGTTATCGATGCGCCTGCCGGTGCGCCCGAACAACGAAGAGATGAGCTTCGCCGAAGTCGCTGAGCAGACCCGCCCGGCGGTCGTCTTCATCCGCGCGGAGTTCGAGCTGGTGGATGAGAACGGCGAAGTGAAGCAGACCGACGCCCGCACAGGCTCAGGCTTCGTCATCTCTGCGAGTGGCCTGATTGTCACCAACCGTCATCTGGTGCGCGACTGGGAATATCACAAACCGCCGCAAGAGTGGACGGGCCGATTGTCGCGGCTTGAAGTCATCCAGTCCGGTCAGCGGC
>JBJMGU010000149.1:0-5660 GCA_045807765.1 Blastocatellia bacterium | reverse complement strand
TCCGCGTCCGCGTCCAACAACGGGGCATCAGCGTCGGCATCGCCTTGCTCTCTGCCACTGGAACAAGGATTCAAGAGACCGACGCCAACAAAAACCCCGATGGCGAAGCATCCCTTGCCACCATCGTTGAAACGGCGGGCCGTTATCAGATCGAAGTGAACAGGGCTGCCGGCACCGAGCCCGGCAGCTTTGTCATCACGCTTGAAGACTTGCGCGATGCGACCGTTGAAGATGCCGCCCGCATCGAGGTGGTCAAACTCTTAACCGAGGGCAAGCGATTACAAGAATCGCAGACCCGCGAAGCGCGTACTCAATCGATTGCGGTTTATCAACGCGCCCTCGAACAGACGCGAGCTGCGAACGATAAGAAAAGCGAATCGGTGGCGCTCTATGAGCTGGCGCAAGCGCTGCGCGCCACCGGCAAGCATCAGGACGCCATCGGCTACTATGAACAGGCGCTGTCCATTCTGCGCGAGCGCCAGGATCGCAAGGCCGAAGCCAATGTGTTGAACAGCATGGGCATCGCTTACGACAGCCTGAGGCAGAAAGATAAAAGTCTGGACTATTACGAGCGGGCGCTGACGATCTATGAAGAGGTCGGCGATACGCGTGGCCGCGGCGAAAGCCTGAATAACATCGGCAACTTTTACCGCACGACGGCGAATTACAAGAAGGCGCTCGAATACTTCAAGCGAGCGCGCACGGATTTCAGCACTTTTGATGATCGCTCGAAGATCGTTTTTTATAACAACCTCGGGCTCACCTATCGCCAGCTTGCCGAATGGCAGAAGGCGCTCGATAGTCATAACGAGGCACTGCGGCTGGCCGAAAAAATTCCTGACCCCGACCAGCAAGCGACAACCCTCAGGCTTATCGGCCAGCTTTATGAAGCCAGGGGCGAGATGGATACGGCCATCGAGACCTACAATCGGATGCTGCCGATCTTGCGCGATGCCAAGAACCGCCGCGGCGAGGCCAATGCGCTGAACCTTATCGGCGAAGTCAATCGCAAGCGCGGCAATGGCGACCCCGCCCTTGAATACTTCAAACAATCGCTGGCGCTCTTTCAGGCTGAGCATGATCTTCCGGGCGTTGCCACTATCTATAACAACATGGCGCTGGTCTACAGGGTTCGCGGCAATTTTCAAGAGGCGCTCGACTATTACCAGAAGGTGCTGGCTACAGACCGTGAGGCGAATTCACCAAAGGAGTTCAACGGGCAGACCCTCAACAACATGGGGCAGGTTTACTTTTACCTGAACAACCTGCCGAAAGCCTTAGAACTTTACAACCAGGCGCTCGCCATTTTCGAGTCATCTGGCGACCGGCGGCGCTCTGGTCTCGCATTGAACAACATTGGCCAGGCGCTGTTAGCACAGGACGAGCTAGCGAAGGCGCTCGATTACTTTGAGCGCGCCCTCGCTATTCATCAGCAAACCAGGGACAGGGCTGGTGAAGCCGCGACGCTCGGCAATTTGGCTGAGGTTTACCGCAAACAGAAGTCCTATCCGAAAGCCCTCGACTTCGGTGAGCGGGCACTTGCGGCAACCCGCGAGATCAAGAACCGCAACCTCGAAGCGCTCACGCTCGTCAGCCTCGGCAAGACCTACGGCGGCATGCGCGAGCTTGATAAATCACAACAGGCCATCGAGTCGGCGCTCGCGCTGGCGCGGGAGACGCGAGATCGTTCGACCGAGATCGAGGCGCTCTACACGCTGGCACTGATCGAGCGTGGGCGTGGCCAGCTCGATCAAGCATTGAAGCGTATCGAGGCGGCCATCCAGATCATCGAAGGCGTGCGCAGCGAAGTGAAGCAGGCCGATCTCCGCATGAGTTACTTCGCCTACGTCCAGCAGTTTTATGGGCTCTATATTGATCTGCTTATGAGGCTGCATGCGCTCAAGCCGCTGAGCGGTTATACAGCCGCCGCGCTGGAGACGAGCGAGCGTGCCAGAGCGCGCAGTCTGCTCG
This sequence comes from Blastocatellia bacterium, assembly GCA_045807765.1. GTDB lineage: Bacteria > Acidobacteriota > Blastocatellia > UBA7656 > UBA7656 > DATENM01. Next base: position 3,689 of record JBJMGU010000149.1, on the reverse strand, counting down.
ACTTGCTGGCCGAAGCCCACGCAGACATCCGGCAGGGTGTCGAGCCGGCGCTGCTGGAAAAGGAACGCCGCTTGCGGCGCGCGCTCAATGAGAAGGCGCAAAGGCAATTACTGCTGCTGAGCGGCGCGCACACTGAAATCGAAGCCGCCGCCATCGAAAGCGATATTGTCACCATCAAAGCGCAGCTCCTCGAAGTCGAGAATGAAATCCGCACGCGCAGCCCGCGTTATGCGGCGCTCACCCAGCCACAGCCATTAACCGTAGCGCAGATTCAAAAACAGGTGCTCGACAACGACACGATGCTGCTCGAATACTGGCTTGGGCCTGAGCGCAGCTTTCTCTGGGCCGTGACCAGTGATGATATCAAGAGCTATGAGCTGCCGGCGCGCGCCGAGATCGAAGCCGTGGCGCGGCGCTATTATGGCTTGCTCACAGACCCGCGTAACAAGCTGCGGGCGCGCGCCGATCAACGCGGCTTGAGCGCGCGCGAGTTCGCCAAACAGGATGAAGACTTCACGACGACCGGACGGCAGTTGAGCGAAATGTTGCTTTCGCCGGTGGCGCGACGGCTTCATCACAATCGCCTGCTGATTATTGCCGACGGCGCGCTGAACTATGTCCCCTTCACCGCATTGCCACTGCCGAAAGCGCACTCGGAAGAACCAGCCTTTCATCACAGGCCGCTGGTCGCCCGACACGAGATTGTTATGCTGCCATCGGCTTCGACGCTGGCTTTGTTGCGACGCGACACGGCGAATCGGCAGCCCGCGCCCAAGACACTCGCCATTCTCGCCGATCCGGTCTTTGATCAAACTGATTCGCGGGTCAAAGGCGCTGGCAGTCGAAGCGGTAACCGCCCACAGCCGGCTATCGATGACGAGCGCGGCCTGAGCGTCAAGCTCGGCACAGCGGCTGCCGATGTCAGTGACGGAACGGGCGCTGCCCGCATCAATCGCTTACCTGAGACTCGACGCGAAGCCGAATCGATTGCGCAGTACGTCCCTGAAAACGAGCGGCTCGAAGCCCTCGACTTCGACGCCAGCCGGCAACTGGCGACCAGCGACAAGCTGAGCAGCTATCGTTACATTCACATCGCGACGCATGGATTTCTGAACAGCGTTCACCCGGAATCGTCGGGAATCGTGCTGTCGCTCGTAGACCCTGGCGGGGCGCAACAATCCGGGTTTATGGTCGCCGACGAGTTTTATAACTTAAAGCTCCCTGCCGAGCTGGTTGTCTTGAGCGCTTGCCAGACAGGCTTAGGGCAAGAAGTGCGCGGCGAAGGGCTGATCGGCCTGACGCGCGGCCTGATGTACGCCGGCGCGGCCCGCGTCGTGGTCAGTCTCTGGAATGTTGACGATGCCGCCACCGCCGAGCTGATGAGCTATTTTTATAAGAATCTGCTCAAAAAAGAGAAGACGCCATCCGAGTCTTTGCGTGACGCGCAGTTGAAAATGCTCAATCACAAACAATGGTCAGCGCCCTATTTCTGGGCCGCCTTTGTGCTGCAAGGCGAGTGGCGGTGAACGGATCGGGCGCGGAATCATCTCGGTCTCAAGAAGCGAATCTATGCGAAGAGTTGCCATAGTCGGGTCGGCGCAGACTGTCCATGAGCGGCGCAAGGCCGATCAAAATGTCGAAGACATGATCTTCGAAACGGTCACCGCGTTGCTCGAAAAGAGCGGGCTGACGATCAGCGATGTTGAGATGATCATGGGCGCGGGCGACGATGTGATGGATGGGCGCAGCATCTCGAACGTCTTCACGGCAGAGTACGCCGGCGCATTTTTGAAGGAGGAATCGAAGGTCGAAGACGACGGCGCGTTTGCGGCCTGTTACGCCTTCATGCGCATTGCCGCGGGGGCCTTTGATACGATCCTGGTCTATGGCTACAGCAAGTCATCCGATTCTTCGCCGCAGCATTATTCGGGGATGATGGCCGACCCGTTTTACCTTCGCCCTCTCGGCGTCGAAGCACTGACGGCGGCGGCTCTGCAAGCGCAATGCTACTACTCAAAATACGGCGCGAGCGAAGCAGACGCGGCGCTGGTCGCGGTCAAGAATCGCCGCCATGCCATGCGCAATCCCGTGGCGCAGATCAAAGGCGAATACACGATTGATGAGGTGATGACCTCGCCGATGATCGCTTCGCCGATTAAACGGCTCGACGCCTCGCCGGTGACCGACGGCTGTTGCGCCATGCTGCTGATGTCAGAAGAAGCGGTAAGAAAGTATGGATTGAAACCGGCTTGGATTCGCGGCGTCGGCTTCTGTACCGATAGTTACTACCTGGGCCATCGCGACCTGACAGAGATTCGCTCGGCGCATCTCGCAGCCGAGCGGGCCTATAACATGGCAGGCATCTCCCGTCCGAGCGCCGAGATTGACGTCGCAGAGATTCACGAGCCCTTCGCCTTTCAGGAGTTGATGATCTATGAAGCGCTCGGCTTCTGCGACAAAGGCACAGGGCGCGACCTCTTGCATTCGGGCGCGACCGGCATCAGCGAATCAGGCCGCCTGCCGGTCAATCTTTCAGGCGGCGCGCTGTCGGCAAATCCAATCTTCGCAACCGGCTTGATCCGCCTGGCCGAAGCTGCCCTTCAAGTGACCGGTCAGGCGGTTGGCTATCAGGCTGATGCGCGAACCGCCGTGGCGCACGCGACTTCGGGTTTTGCGCTGCAATCCAACATCGTTTACGTCCTCGACGCTCAGGCTTAATCGACAAACCGAAGAATAAGAAAGGTTATCAGACGGAGGTCGCGGTGAGACGAGTCGCCATCATCGGCACAGGGCAGACGAAATGCAAAGAGCGGCGCGACGATGTCAGCTTTCCTGGCCTCGTCTATGAAGCGGCGAGCCGCGCCCTTGCGGATGCCGGGATTACTATCAAAGAGGTTGACGCGGTCGTCTTCGGCAGCGCCCCGGAGCTTTTTGAAGGCGTCAATCATCCCGAGCACTGGTGCACTGAAGCCGCCGGCGCATGGCGCAAGCCGATTATGCGCATACACACAGGCGGCACGGTCGGCGCTTCGACAGGCATCGCCGCGTTTTACTATATCGCTTCCGGCATGTTCGACACCGTGTTGGCGGTGACCGGCGACAAGCTTTCGGAGTCGCCTGTACAGTTGGGGCTGTCGACGGTCTACGATCCGATTCTCGGTCGGCAGTTCGCTTGCGGCGCGCCGTCTGCGGTCGCGCTCCAGGCGCGGCAGTATATGGACGAGTATGGCGTCACCGAAGAACAGGCCGCGCTGGTCGCGGTCAAGAATCGCAAGAACGCATTGTTGAATCCGTATGCGCAGCTAAAGATTCCGCACATCTCCGTCGAGATGGTGATGAATTCGCCGGTCTTGTCGTCGCCCATTAAGCTGCTGGATGCGTGCCCGGCTTCAGACGGGGCCTGCGCAATGGTCTTGACCAGTGAAGCGCGCGCCGAAAAGCTCAACCCGCGACCGGCGTGGATAAAGGCGGTCGCCTCGGTCAACGAAGGCGTCTATTACCCTGGCCGTGACTTTGCGACTCCGCTGGCGTTGATGGAAGCGGCGAAGAAAGTTTACAAAGTGGCCGGCATTACCAATCCGCGTCAGGAACTGGACGTCGCCGAGCTGTACGAGGCATTCTCGTTTCAGGAGATGTTATGGACGGAAGCCGTGTTTTTCTGCGAGCGCGGCGAGGGCGGCAGGCTGGTC
>JBJMGU010000148.1:0-32722 GCA_045807765.1 Blastocatellia bacterium | reverse complement strand
TTTCTGCAAGCTGTTGCCGCTGGCCGTGCAGTTGACCATGCCGGTCCAGACGACATTCTGTGGCGTGCCGCCTCCGCCTCCTCCGCCGCCACCACCGCCGCTCCCGCTACCGGCGGTCGCGCTCGGCGTGGTGAAGAGCATATCGCCCGATGCCGCGAGATTGCCCGCCGCGTCGCGTGATTTGACGCGGAAGTGATAAGCGGTGTTCGCCGCAAGCCCGCTCAAGCTGGCGCTGTGCGAAGTCGCCGGCGTCGAGTTGAGCGCCGTGCTGCTGCCATAGTTCGCCGATGTGCCGTACTCAACCTGCGTGTCGCTCACTTCATTGGTCGTCCAGTTGAGAGTCGCCCCCGTTGCCGTGACGTTGGCCCCGGCGATGGCGCTGACGACCGGCGCGCTGGTGTCGCTGCCGCCGCCTGAAGCCGGCGGAATCTTGACGATGAAGACATCGCGGCGCGTCGTTGAGCCCCAGTTGCTCGTAAAGATGGCGAACTGGCCGTCGCGGCTGAGGTCGGCACGCGGCGTGTCCCAGTAGTCGCGATAAAGCGAATGATGATGCGCGACACGGCGGACGCGCTGGGTGCCGTCGGTCGAAACCAGATAGAGCTCGTTCTTGAATAGCCCCGTGCTCGGCAGCGAGTTGGCGACGAACATGCTGACCAGTAGCCAGCCTTCGTTATCGCCGAGGAAGGAGATGTGATTGCTCTGGCTCCAGTCATTGCCCCAGCCCAAGACGGTCGTGAGCTGATGCGGGTTGGCGAGCGGACGGATGTTGAGCGAGTTGTTCCAGTGGTCGGAGCCAACGACGGTGCCCTGGCCGCAGTCTTTGTGGCCCGGCGAGAAGTCGGGCGCGCCGTCGGTCAGGTTGACGACCTGTTTGGTTTGCAGGTTGACGACCTTGCCGTTAATGGCCGAGGCCGACGATTGATCGCCGGTCAGGACATAGAGATACTGGCCGCTCTTGTCGACCTGCACTTCATCAACGGCGGTGGTCTGCGCCGTGTAAAGGTTATTTTGCGCGCGCTGCCATCCCATGTAACCGATGACATTCCAGTTGGCATCCTTCAGCGTGAAGCCGAAGGCATTGTCGTCGAGCGACTTCGCCATCTGGAACAGGTTCGCGCCGGGCGCTTGGCCTGTGAAGTCTTTGACCAGGGTGTAGCTGTTCGAGGCGACGTTGTAGGCGTAAACCTTCAGCCCCAGATGACAGTAGATCACGTCCGGGTCGGTGCCGCTCCAAATGATGTCTTCGGTCCACGGCAGGCCGCCCGTCGGCAACGGGTTCAGAAACAGCGCGCGCTTGTTCGAGATGCGGAAGTTGACCGGGTCGAAGTCATAGAGGGTCGGGTTGCCGTTGTTGGTAAAGACCACCAGCCGCGTGCTGTTGCGGTTGAGGCTCGGCCAGTAAGAGTAGCTGTTGGTGTTCGAGCTGCCGTCGCGCTCGTCGGTGACGCGCATGATGGTTGTGCCAAACACCGGGTCAACCAAGGTGCCGCCTGCTGCGGGCAGCGCCGGCGGCGCGGGCTCGGAGTAAACATTCTTGTCAGTCTTCAACGGATCAACACCGCCGCCGCCAGTGCCGCCGCCTGAGATCAACGATGCCGTCATGAAAGTTTGATCGCCCGACACGACGAGGCTGCCTGCGGTGCCGCGCGACTTGACTCTGAAGTGATAGATCGTCCCGGCGCTGAGTCCGGCGAGCGCAGCGCTGTGCGAGGTCGCTTGCGCCGAGTTGAGCGCCGTGCTGCTGCCATAGCTCGCCGCCGCGCCGTATTCAACCTGCGTGTCGGCAGCTTTGTCGGTTGTCCACGATACGGTCGCGCCGCTGGTGGTCAGGCTGCCGGTCGACAGCAAAGTAATAACCGGTGCGGGCGTCGTCGATGTTGGTTTGACGGTCACAGTAGCCGTCGCCGCTGCGGGCGTATCAGCCACCAGCGTCGCGCGTACAGTGTAGGTGCCGGCAGTCGCCGGCGCGGTGTAGAGTCCTGTGTTGGTTATCGTCCCGCTGTCGGCAGACCACGTCATCCCCATGATCTCTGCGCTGGTGATGAGTGCCCGAAACTGCACGCTCCGGCCTACGTCGAGGGTGGCGCTAGCCGGGCTGAGGCTGACGACCGGCGCGAGGCCCGCACCAAACACCATCGCGTTATCAACCGACGACATCACGCTGACCAGCGACGCGGTGACCAGCATCGGGTAAGCGGGCCGCGCCTCGCTCGTATAGATCAGCCCGCCGTTCTTGTAGTAGTGGACGACGTTCGATTCGATGGCGACGCGAAAGAGGTTGTTCGGTTTGTATTTGACCTTCGTCTTGACGACGCCGTTCTCGACGACGAAGGCTTTGCGCGCGCTGTTGAGCTTGATGGCGAAGTTGATGTCGCCCGCTGACGAGTGGATGGCGTTGCTATTGCTCAAGCCGCAGACGCGTTCTTTGTCGGTATCAATGGCGGTGAACTCAACGTAAGCATCGCCATTGGCGACGCTCTGCAAAGAGGTGGCGCTGGCGTCGTCTGTGCCGTTGACACCGCCGGTCTTCTGCACCCTGTTGCCCTGCGACGAGCTATTGACTAGATTCGTCCACGCCATCGTCGCGGTTGCTGCCGGCAGCAGCTCAGCAATGAACACATCGCGGCGCGCGCCATTACTGCCGGCGCTGAAGAGCGCGAAGCGTCCGTCACGCGACAGCCTTTCGCGCGGCCAAGTGTTTGCCGCCTCAGTGGCGGCGCTCATCACATCACGCGCGGCACGCTGCGCCGACGCACTCGCGGCGGCCTCAGGCTCAAGCTGCACCGTGTCGTGCGCGGATTCTGTCGCAAAGCGCCAGACGCGCGACGTTGCGCCCTTGATCACCAGAGCTTCCGCGGATTCATTGAAGCGTGCGCTCGCAAAGTCCGCCACGCCTGCCGCCGGGTCGCTCAGGTCATAGGTGTAGACGCTGTCGCCGGCGCGATCCCAGACGGTGAGGAACTGCCAGCCGCTCTGGCCGGCTTCGCGCCACGCGAAGGCGAAGCGCTCGTCGCTGACCTGTGACTTGACTAGCAGGCCGACTTCGCCACGCTTGATCTGCGCCGAAAAATCTTTAACAACCTGGCTGCGGCGGGTGGCCATGTCGTAGGCGATCAGGCGGATTACTCCCTCTGCCGTGTCGAGTTTGAAAAGCGTATCCGCACGGTCGGCTGACCACTGGAGCGAGCCGCCGTCGAGCGCTTCGCGGTCAAACAGCGGCCCATCCTTCAAGGCGCTCATGCCAGCGGCGTCGAAGCCGTAGAGCGTCGCTACGCCATCCAGGCTGGCGACGAACCGAGTTGCGTCGGAGTTAAAGCTCGTTGTTGCTATCACGTCGGCTGAAAGCGCGTCGCTCTCGTCGGTGATGCGCAGCAGACGCGCGTTGCGCCGCATATCGACATAGACGCTCCCGGCATGCGGCAAAGCGTCTGTGTGCGCGTAATCCTGGCGCGCAGCACGGACAACGACAGTCTGCTGCCCGACGATCAGGGCGGCAATCATCCAGACGAGGAATGGCTTGGGTCTCATACTTACCTCACTGCGCACGTAGGCACACGTGTATTGGGTTGCCGGCGTGAGGGCGGCAACAGGTTGTCGAGGGACGTTGCTGTTCTGTTAGTAGCCGGTCGCCTGGACCGCGACGACGAGCGCTTCGCTGGCGCACGAGTGAGCGGACGCAGCTATGGCCTTAGTTGCCGCGCGCCGCGGGCCGGCGTAGAGAGAGTGAGGGAGGACGCCGGCCCGCGGCCTACAGCACGAGCACTGGTGAGGTTCAGTAAGGGGAAGAGTGTGGCAGAGTCGTTAGCTGATTCATCACACACCTCGTACTTCAAGCCGACCATCCGGCATTTCGCGTGAGCCGCAGCCGGCCCGCGCGGCTACGATATATTCGCGATGCCTTTGTTGACGAGCAGTCTGATCTCGACGCGCCGGTTCTTGGCGCGGCCCTCGGCGGAGGTGTTCTCGGCGACAGGGTTGTTCTCGCCATACCCGAAGGGCTGGACGAGCCGCTGCAAGGGCAGGTTGTGCTTCGTCACCAGGTAACCGATGACCGCGTTGGCACGGCGCTCACTTAGCTTGCGGTTGGCTGCGGTATCGCCCGTCGTGTCGGCGAAGCCGACGACCGCAACGACCCAGCCTTTGGTGTTCTGGGTCTTGACCCACGCGGCGGCGGCGTCAATCGCTGCCTTGCCTTTCGGGCCGAGAACCGACGAGCCTGTGGCGAATAAGACTGCGACCGTTCGCACGGGGTCGTAATCGTCCAGCCCGTTGATACGGTTATTGGCCATGGTGGCAGACTTCATGGCGTCGTCGGCGGTGAGTTGCGCCTTCTTGGCGGCGGCGGCATTCTCTTCGCTTTCGCGGGCGAGTCGCCGCGCTTCCTCTTCGGCGGCGGCGAGGCGCTTGGCGTTATCTTCAGCAAGTTGTTCGACAGGGTCAACGCGCGCCTTCAGTGCCTGCGCGGTCCTCAGATCATCTTCGTCAAAGCGGATTTTGTCGGCGACGATCTGGCCCCGCGCATTCCCCGCGCCGCTGACTTCCAGGCGTAGGCCGCGCAGGATGTAGCTGACGCCATATTCTTTGCCGCCGCGAAAGACGCCTTTCTTGTGGGTTTTCACAGCGGTCTGCGGCGTCAGCGCCACCTCGCGCTCGACGCCTGTCTGATCACGAAAGATGAATGAGTCGGCGTCGCGCTTGATGACGATGCCGATGATTTTCACCTGCTGCCCGTGGGCTACGGGCTGCACATGCGAAGCCGTTGCGCCTTGCGCACGGCCCACCGAGTTGCCATGCCCGGCCAGCGCCTGCCCGCCGGCGATCAGCAGAAAGGCGAGGGCGACGGTCGCCAACCATCCCGTTATCTTGTTCGTCATAGCCGCTCCTTACTCGTTAGGCGAAGGTCGAAGAGCCGGTCGGTCGCGTTTCGGTTTAAGGGGAGCGAAGCAGGCAGATGTTCATCGGAAGATCAAGCCGCAACGCTTAACCACTCCAGCATTAACTCTCGCCCTCCGCCGGTTATTGCCTACTCAGCTCCAGCTCAAACTGGCGCTCCAGCCGAGGCTCTGCCATCGATTCTATGACCGGCGACATGCCGCCGATACTGTCAAAACTGACAGCGCAGCAGAAAAAGCAGAAAAGTGCGACTGTAGGCTTGCTTACAATGTCGGGCTGGCTGGCCCGACAGCGCCTGTGAGCGCAGTTGCCTGAGCCGCCTCGGCCATCGGCCTGTGCTGTCGTCGCCAGCTCAGGTAGGAGAGCGACAGAATAGCGTTCACGATCAGGTAAAGCAGTAACGCCGCCAGTACGAGCTGCTGTTCGGGAAAGCAGGCGATGGCGATGGCCAGTGCCACCGCCGGGTGCCGCGACGAGGTCGAGAGCGCCAGCACGACCTGCTCTTCGGGTTTCGGGCCGCCGAGCAGGTGGCCCGCGGCCAGCCCTAAAACGGCGAACGCCGCGATTGCCGCGAGCGTGCCGTCGCCGAGCAGCGAGACGATGGCCGGCGACGCAACAATCAGGATGGGCAGAAGGCTGACGCCGAGCAGCGCGATGGCTAGCCGCGATACCGGCAGCGCGATCCGCGCCGCGACCGCGGGCGCGCGATGTCGAGTCAGCATGCCGGCAACCAGCGGCACCATCACCGTGACCAACACAATCCGCGCTACCGTCGCGGGCGATACCTGCGCCGGCACATCAAAGGCGCTCGCACAGACCCAGACGCCGATGGGCACGAACAGAATCGCCAGCGCCGCCTCGGCGACCAGCAGGCTGAAGGTGAATGCGACGCCGCCCCCTGCCTTGAGTCCTTGCCTGGGCAAGAAGGGAGGGACGGGCGAGAGCGATAGCGCCACCAGCGCGACCTTCACCGCCGGGTGCAGGTCGAACGCCGCGACCAGTGCCAATGCTGCCAGCGGCATAACGATGTTCATCGCCAGTAGCGAGCGCAAAAACAGCCCCGCCCGGCGCCACAGATAGGTGACCTCGTGAACCGTCACGTCAAGACCGAGACCGAAGACCAGCAAGACAATGCTCGCCTTCAACACAAGCGATGTCAGGGTCGCCAGTTTCATCAATGATTCTCCGCACGTTGTTGTTTTGGTAAGCCGTGGATACTTACCGGAGGCAATACTCAAGTCGATTCTACAGGCCGTCGGAAGCGGCGAGAACTGTCAGCTTTGACAGGTGGCAGCCATAATTCCGGCGGCCTTCGCCTGCACTGTCAATAGTGACAGTACCTGCTCACGGCCAGCGGCAATAGAATAGGGCCGTCCGATGCTGCGAGCCGGAAGGGAACGAGCCGGTGGTGAAGAAGTTTTCAAATGCGGGGGGGAATGGGGCGCTGGCGCAGACACGCCTCGTCCTCGACGCGCTCCTGTTGGTCGCCCTGATCACGCTGGCGGTCACGGGCTTTCGCCAGCCGCAGCCACAGCAGGCCGATGTCATTCGCGCCGACCAATCCGGCAACGTTTTTCCCAGGCAGGCCCGCTACGCGCAGGCCAGGATCGAAGACCGGGGCGATTTCAAGCTCTGCTACGAACCCAGGATGACGCCTTGTCCGGGGGAGGCGAGCCCACGCGTCGGCATTCATCAGGCGGCCATCGAGTGCATCGTTGATTCGCTCAACGAACGAATGGCGCTCCCCTATGACATCACTATCACCTTCAAAGAATGTGACGGGCCGGACGCGTCGTACGACGACACCACGCATCAGGTCACCGTCTGTTACGACTTGATCGATGATTACTATGATCTGTTCTCGACAGAGATAAAAGATGAGGCCGCACTCGACGAGGCCGTCAAAGGCGCGCTCGCCTCGGCCCTGTTCCACGAGCTGGGGCACGCGCTCATGGACGCCTGGAACCTGCCGATCACCGGCAAAGAGGAGGACGCCGCCGACCAGCTCTCTACGCTTATTCTCATCGAGGAGACCGAAGAGGGCGAGCAGATGGCGCTCGACGGCGCGCTCGCCTTCAAGCTTTACGCCGCTCTCGACGGCGGCGAAGAGAAAGCCTACTGGGACGAGCACTCGCTCGACGAGCAAAGGTTCTATGGCATCCTCTGCATGCTCTACGGGCATGATCCTGAAAAGTACGAGCAAGTCATTAAAGACGGGACGCTGCCGGCGTCGCGCGCCGAGATGTGCAAAGACGATTACGCGAGGTTGAAGAAATCCTGGCAGACGCTGCTCGCCCCCTTTGTGAAAACCCCGCCGGAAAGCGTCGCCAAAATCCGCATGCGCTGACCGTAAACGCCGCTGTCCTGAAATTCGACCGGCTCAATCGCCCCACCCATCTGGCCGTTCAGGCAAAGGGTGGGGCCGTTTTTTTTCGCCGAAACCTGTCACATTTGACAGTACCCTCCGCCGCTCACCGCTTTTATCATTGGGGTCGGCTAGCCGTTGTCGAACACGGCTGAGCACGGTTGAAAGCCGGTGGGATCGTTAGGATTAAGAGGCTTGTATCGCATCGCTCGCAATCAGTTTTGTTAAGGCACTCAGGCTTATCTGCAATCACTGCGCCAGAGGCGAGAGGCAGCGCCGCCGCACGCTGCTTACTTGAACGGCAGCCGGGTAGAGAGTCGCTCCGAAGCGTCCGGGAATTCATCGTCTTGAGCGATCTCAGGAATTCGGGCCAGCTTAAGCAAAGGGGTCAAGAGGGTGCGGCAGCCTCTCGGCCTCGGTGACGGATCGAGCCACGCTCGCGACAGGAGTTGAAGATGAACAGTCTACTTGGATCCAGAATTAGAGCTTCCGTAGTGGCGACGCTGGCACTGGCGGCAGTGCTGATGAGCGCAGCGTGCAAGGGCAAAGATATCACCAAGGTGGGGGCTGACGTTACGGTGCCCGCCGTTGTCGTATTCGACGTGCCGCAACGCACGGTGCCTATCTACAGCGAGTTCGTCGGCCAGACGCGCGCACAGGAAACCGTCGAGCTGCGCGCCCGCGTCGAAGGCGTGCTCGAAAAAATCTACTTCCAAGAAGGGTTGCCGGTGAAGAAGGGCGACCTGCTCTTCACGATTGATCAGCGCCCCTTCGAGGCGGCGCTGCAATCGGCCAAAGCGATTCTCGCCAAAGCCGAGTCCGACCTCGCGCAGGCGCGCCAGCGCACAGACGTGCTCAAGGCGCAGGCCGAGTTGGCCGACGCCGAGGCGGTGCTCAGCAAAACCGATCAAGACCTGGCACGCGTCCGGCCACTGGCTAAAGAGAAGGCCGTCACCGAGCTTGAGTTGGACGCCGCCATCGCCGCCCAGAAGTCGGCCAAGGCCAACGTTGATGCCAGGCAGGCCAATCTCACCAACCTCGAAGCCTCAGTCAAATACACCATCGAGCGCGCTGCCGCCGAAGTCTCTGCCGCCAAGGCGCGCGTGACTCAGGCCCTTCTCGACCTGAGCTATTGCAGCATCACCTCGCCCCTGAGCGGGATCATCGGCTTCAAGGCGGTTGACGAGGGGAATCTGGTCGGGCGCGGCGCGGCGACGCTGCTGGCTACGGTATCGGCGGCTGACCCGCTGCTGGTGGACTTCAATCTCAGCGAGATCGATTATCTGAAACTGACGGACCCCCAGACCACTCGCCAGCGCGTCGGCAGCCTCAAATTCGAGATGATCCTTTCCGACGATAGCGTCCACACGCATCCCGGCTCCTTCAAAGTCATAGACCGCACGGTTGACCCGACCACCGGAACCATGAAGGTCGAGTGCAGCTTCCCGAACCCGAAGAGTTACCTGCGGCCCGGTCAGTTCGCCCGCGTGCGCGTCGCTGTCGCCGAACGCGAGAACGCCATCCTCGTCCCGCAGCGCGCCATTCAGGAGCTGCAAGGCGCGAAGACCGTGCTGGTTGTTGACGCCGAAAATCGCGCTGTGTTGCGAACCATCACCGTCGGCGACCGCTTCGAGAATTACCTGATCGTGCTTGAAGGGCTTAACCCCGGCGAGCGCGTGATCGTCGAGGGCATGCAGAAGGTGAGGCCAGGCGGCGAGGTCAAACCATCAACCGCGCCTGCCGCCGGAGAATCAACCCAGACGCAGGGGAATTGAGCCATGGCAAACTTCTTCATCCGGCGGCCCATCGTCGCCATCGTCATTTCTATCCTGACCGTGATGTTCGGCAGCGTCGTCATCCGCGGGCTGTCGATTGAGCAATATCCCTTCCTCGCGCCGCCGAACATCCGCGTCACCGGCACCTATCCGGGCGCGTCCGCCGAGGCCGTCGAACAGTCTGTGGCAACGCCCATCGAGCAGGAAGTCAACGGCGTTGACCGCATGATCTACCTGAAGTCATCGAATACCTCGGACGGGCGCATGTTGTTGGACGTCAATTTCGAGGTCGGCATGGATCAGGACACCGCGAACGTGCTGACGCAGAATCGCGTTTCGACCGCCGCCGCGCGCCTGCCGGCAGAGGTCAACCAGCAGGGCGTCACTGTTAAGAAGCAAAGTCCCAGCATCCTGATGGTGATCTCGCTCTTCTCGCCGAAAGATGCTTACGACGCCAATTTCCTGATCAACTACTGCGGCATCAACCTGCGCGATCAGATTCTGCGCATACCGGGCATCGCGCAGGTTGATCTGTTCGGCGGCACCGATTATGGCATGCGGATATGGATACGCCCCGACCGCCTGGCCAAGCTCGGCCTGACGCCGACGGATGTAATTTCGGCTATAAAAGAGCAGAACCTCCAAGCGCCCGCCGGCAAGGTCGGCGCCGCGCCGACGCCGAAAGATCAAGAGTACACCCAGACGCTCAGCGCGCCGGGCCGACTGGTGACGACCGAAGAGTTCGAGAACATCATCATCCGTCAGACCGCGACCGGCGCGGTGGTGCGCGTCAAGGACATCGGGCGGGCCGAGCTTGGCTCGCAGGATTACAACTCCTTCGGGCGGCTCAACGGCAAGCCGGGCGGCGCGATGGCCGTCTACCTGCTGCCGGGCGCCAATCAGCTCAAGGCTGCCGAGACTATCTACGAGACGTTGGATCACGCGAAGACGCTCTTCCCGCCCGACATGGATTACAAGATCGTCTACGACACGACGCCGGCGGTCGAAGCCTCAATCCACGAAATCATGAAGACGTTTGTCGAGGCGCTGATCCTGGTGACGCTCGTGGTCTTCATCTTTCTGCAAAACGTCCGCGCGACGATCATCCCGATGATCACCATCCCGGTCTCGCTGATCGGCACGTTCATCTTTTTCCCGATGCTGGGATTTTCGATCAACACGCTTTCGATGTTCGGCCTGGTGCTGGCCATCGGCATTGTCGTTGACGACGCCATCGTTGTGGTCGAGGCGGTCATCCATCATCTTGAGCACGGCATGACGCCGAAGGAGGCGACGGTGCAGGCGATGAAGGAAGTCTCCGCCCCTGTCGTCGGCATTGCGTTGATTCTGTCGGCGGTCTTCGTGCCGGTGGCGCTGTTGGGCGGGCTGGTCGGCAGCATGTACAAACAGTTCGCGCTGACCATCGCCATCTCTGTGCTGCTGTCGGCCTTCAATGCGCTGACGCTGACGCCGGCGCTCTGCGCGCTGATGCTCAAGTCGCCAAAGCCCATGCGCGGCCCGCTCGGCGCTTTCTTCCGCGGCTTCAACCGGGTGTTTGACGTGACAACGAAGGGCTATGTGAACACATCGCGCCTGCTCGTGCGCCGCGCCTTCTTGACCATCATCATCGTCGCCGGCGTTGCGGTCGGCGCGGGCTTCTTTGCCCGGAAAATACCCGCCGGCTTCATCCCTGACGAAGACCAGGGCATCTTCGGCGTCAATGTCCAGCTCCCGCCCGGCGCGTCGCTGGCGCGCACGAGCACCGTGCTCAAGAAGGTCGAAGAGATTCTGGCGAAAGCCGAAGGAATAGACTCTTTCCAGGCCATCGGCGGCTATGGCTTAGTGACCAACACCTATCAGCCGAACTACGGCTCGCTCTTCGTTCGTCTTCATCCGTGGGAGGAACGTAAAGGCGAAGCGCTGCACGTCAAGGGCATCATGGCAACGCTCCAGCACGAGTTCGCCGACATCCCCGAAGCGGTCGTCTTCCCGTTCAACATTCCGACGCTGTCGGGGTTCGGCGCGGCTTCGGGCTTCAACTTCCTCATACAGGACCGCAGCGGCACGATGACGGTTCAGCAGCTCGGCGAAGAGACGCGCAAGTTCATCGCCGCCGGGCGGCAACGGCCCGAGCTCGGCAACCTCTTCAGCTCGTTCGACCCGAACTACCCGCAGGTCAAAGTTGAGCTTGACCGCGAGAAGGCGCGCACGCTGGGCGTTCCGGTCAACGAGGTCTTCCAGACCATGTCGTCGGCAATGGGCGGCGCCTTCGTCAACGACTTCAACCGCTTCGGGCGGCTCTATCGCGTCTACGTCCAGGCCGAGGCGGCGAACCGATTAAAGGCGGAAGACATTGGCAAGATCTATGTGCGCTCGCAGACCACGAACTCGATGGTGCCGCTTTCGACACTCTTGACCATCACAGACATTGCCGGGACCGAACTGACGACGCGTTTCAACCTACAGCGCTCGGTCGAGCTTCAGGGCTCGCCGGCGCGCGGCTACACGTCCGGGCAGGCGCTCGCGGCGCTTGAGCAGGTCTTCGCCGAAACCATGCCCAAAGAGATGGGCTTCTCCTACTCGTCGCTCTCTTACCAGGAAAAGATCGCGCCGCCGCCGGGGCCGACCCTCATCCTCGCCCTCCTCTGCGTCTTCCTGTTGCTGGCGGCCATGTACGAGAGCTGGCGGCTGCCCTGGGCGGTGCTGCTGGGATCGCCGCTTGTGGCTCTGGGAGCCTTTTTCGGGGTATGGCTGATGGGCTACGACAACAACGTCTATGTCCAGATCGGTCTGGTCATGCTGATCGGGCTGGCGGCGAAGAACGCCATCCTGATCGTCGAATTCGCCAAGGCCAAGCACGAAGAAGGGCTAGAGCTGGAGGAGGCCGCCTTGACCTCCGCGCGATTGCGCTTCCGGCCCATCCTGATGACCGCCTTCGCTTTCATCCTCGGCGTCGTGCCGCTGATGCGAGCGAGCGGCGCGGGCGCCGGGGCGCAGAACGTGATGGGCACGGGCGTCTTCTGGGGCATGCTGGTCGCCACCTTCCTGGGCGTCTTCATCATCCCCGGCAACTTCACCTTCGTCGAGAGCCTGGGCCGGCGCAAGCACAAGGCCATAGAGACTCCGCAAACGCCGGCGCCGCCAGAAGTGGTCATCGCAAAGGCTGCAAGAGGTGAACATCCATGACTAAGCGATTGTTTGTCTTGCTTATCCTCTTCAGCTTTGTGAGCGCCTGTACTGTCGGCCCCAAGTATCAGCGACCGCGCGTGCAGACGCCGGCGGTCTATCGCGGCGTTGCCGACCCGACGGCCCAACCCGACCCGCAGACGCTCGCCGACGCGAAGTGGTTCGAAGTGTTCAATGACGATCAGCTCCAGCAGTTGATTCGTGAGGCGCTCGCAAGCAACTACGATCTGCGCGAAGCGGTCGCCCGCGTCAGCGCGGCGCGAGCCACCTATGGCATCACCCGCTCCGAGCAGTTTCCCACTCTGGGCGGCGGCACTGATGTTACGACCAGTCGCATCTCCAAAAGCGGCTCGGTTAACGTGCCCGAATCCCTACCCATCCAGCGTGACCGCACGTTCGGCAGCGTCCTGCTCAACCTGCTGACATTTGAAGTTGACGTATGGGGCCGTCTGCGGCGGGCGACCGAAGCGGCGCGCGCCGAGCTGCTGGCGAGCGAAGAGACCCGAAAAGCCGTCATCACCACGCTGATCAGCGACGTGGCGACGGTTTACTTCAACCTGCGCGAGCTGGATTACGAGCTTGAGGTGTCGCACCGCACGCTGACATCGCGCCAGGAATCTCTGCGCATCATCAAGCTGAGACAGGAGCGCGGCGTGTCGAACATGCTCGAAGTGCGGCAGGCCGAAGAACTCGTCTACAGCGCGACGGAAGTCATACCGGCGACCGAGCTGGCCATCGAACAGCAAGAGAACTTTCTCAGCTTCCTGCTCGGCAAGAACCCGGCGGGCATCGCCAGAGGTCGCAGCCTGACCGAGCAGCAGATGCCGCCTTTGGTGCCCCCCGGCCTGGCCTCGGACCTGATCGAGCGCCGCCCCGACATTCGCGCCGCCGAACAGAGCCTGATCGCCGCCAACGCCCTCATCGGCGTCGCCAAGGCCGCTTACTTCCCGCGCATCACACTGACCGGGTATCTAGGCTTCGAGACGGCGCAGCTAACGAAGCTGTTCAGCGGCAACCGCAGCTTCTGGGCCTTTACGCCGGAAGTGACTCAGCCGATCTTCACCGCCGGTCGCCTCCGCTCGAACGTGCGTTTCACGCAGGCACAGCGCGAGGTCTTCCTGATCGATTACGAGCGCACCATCCAGAACGCCTTCCGCGAAGTGTCGGATTCGCTGGTCGCCTATCGCAAGGTCAAAGAGGTCCGCGCACAGCGCGAGCTGTTGGTCGAAACGCTTCAGGATCGTTCGCGCCTCGCCTATATGCGTTACACCGGCGGCGTGTCGAATTTGCTTGAAGCGCTAGACGCTGACCGCAATCTGTTCGACGCCGAGCTAAGCCTCGGCCAGGCGCGGCGCGATGAGTTGTTGACGGTGGTGCAACTTTACAAGGCGCTCGGCGGCGGCTGGCAGCTATGAGGGACGATGCGATGAAGACCAAAGAGATAATCAAACGGGCCAGCTCGTTTGCCGACCCATTCCGGGTCACGCATGGCGGCAGCTTTCGGCTTAAAGACATTGACTCCGCCGACACCCTCGACCTGAAATCAGAGGATAAGCCGCGCGCCCGCGAAGCGCTGGCCCTCGGCGTTCAGGCGCTCACAGAGTTGCAAGACATGCTCTACGCGCAGGACCGCTGGGCCGTGCTGCTCATCTTCCAGGCAATGGACGCGGCGGGCAAAGACGGGGCCATCAAGCATGTCATGTCAGGCATCAACCCGCAGGGCTGCCAGGTCTTCTCCTTTAAAGGGCCATCGAGCGAAGAACTCGACCATGATTACCTGTGGCGCTCGACGAAGTGCCTTCCAGAGCGCGGGCGAATCGGCATCTTCAACCGCAGTTACTACGAAGAGACGCTTGTGGTGCGCGTCCACCCCGAGATGCTCGAAAAACAGAAGCTGCCGCGAGAGCTGGCGGGCGACCGTATCTGGAAGAGCCGCTTCAAGGACATCCGCAACTTCGAGCGCTACCTGGCGCGCAACGGCACGATCATTCGCAAGTTCTTCCTGCACCTTTCGAAGGGCGAACAGAAGCGGCGGTTCCTGCGCCGACTCGACGACCCGGAAAAGAACTGGAAGTTCTCAGCCAACGACGCGAAGGAACGAGAACACTGGAGGGACTATATGAATGCTTATGAGGAGACGATCCGCCACACAGCGACCAGCTACGCTCCGTGGTACGTGGTGCCCGCCGACAACAAGTGGTTCACGCGAGTGGTCGTCGCCGCGGCGGTCATTGAGGCTCTGGCGTCGCTCGATCTTGCTTACCCGAAAGTCAGCCGGCAGCGGCTCGAAGAACTCGCAGCCGCCCGCCACGCATTGATGGGCGACGACGCGGACAGGATGCAGAATGACGGCGTCGCCACAGGTGACCGGGAGGCGCAGCGATGAGTTTTGCTCTTGAAGAAAGCGGACTAATTCCCGCCGCGGTCAGACGCATTGCCGTCGAGCAGATCGACCTGGCCATCGGCCATCTCGGTACGGCCTCCGGCAATCTAAACGAAGCGGTTCACGCGACGCGGCAGAGTTTGAAGCGGCTGCGGGCGCTGGTTGCGCTGGTGCGCGGCGAACTGGGCGGCAAAGTATTCGAGCGCGAATGGAACGGCTACCGCAGCGCTGGGCGGCTGCTTGCCGGCGGGCGGGATGCCGCTGTCGTGGTCGAGACTTTCGATGCGCTCATCCGGCGATTTTCTGACGAGCTTGACCCACAGGCGTTTGCCGCCGAGCGCGCTTTTTTGGAGCAGCGCCGCGACGCCCGGCTCAAGATCATGGTTGAGGAAGGGGCACTGCAAAAGGCCACGGAGCTGCTCGCCTCGGCGTGCGACCGCGTCGACGGCTGGCCATTGAAGCATATGGGCTTCAAGGCGCTCCGCAACGGGTTGAGGCGCTCGTACGGCGCTGGCCGTCAGGGCCTTCGCCGCGTTATCCGGCATCCCAATCCAACCAACTTTCACGACTGGCGGCGGCCCGCCAAGCTGCTGTGGCATCAATTACAAATTATCACGCCCATCTGGCCGCCGGTGCTGAACGCGCATGGCGGCGAGTTGCGCAACCTGGCTGAGCAGCTGAACGAGAACCACGACCTCGACGCCCTGCGTCAGCCGGCGCTCTGGTCAGAGTTTGACACGCAAACGCACGACCCGCAGGCGCTCGTCGCGTTAGTTGACCGCCGCTGCCGCGACCACGAAGCCAAAGCCTTGCCGTTAGGGGAGCGGCTCTACGCCGAGCGCCCGCGCTGGTTTTGTGCGCGGCTCGAGCGTTACTGGCGGGCGTGGGAACACGCGGGACAGAACGCTGCGATGATCGCCGGCACGACCGAGAAGATGGTCGCGGTGGCGGCAGCGGCGGCGCCGATTTTCCAAATGCTATCGGAGCAAGCATGACTGAAGAGACTATCGAATCCAGAGCCTTTCAACGCGCCGCTCTGAGCAGCGAATCGCACCGAATCATCGGGCTGCTATGGATCCTCGGCGCATTGATGATTGCCGTGATCGCAAACAACCTCGCCAGCGGGCAGACGATGCTCCTTTACGTGCAGACTCTGGCGCTGGCGCTGGCCATCGCCTGCGAGATTTTTACGTTGATGGCAGTCAATCGGGCGCTGCGCACCAACGAGCGTGTGCCGCGGATCATCTGGCTCATTGACGTCTTGATCGATAGCGGGCTTCCGACGCTGGCGCTCTTTCTGCTCGTCAAGAGCCAGTACATGGATGCTTACCAGGCGCTGGTCGCGCCCGCCGTGCTGCTCTATTTTCTATTCATCAGCCTTTCCACGTTAAGGCTGAATCCGGGCCTTTCCGTTTTGACGGGCCTGCTTTCCGCCCTGGGCTATCTCGCCGTAAGCGCCCACGTGGCGGGGCTGTATCCAGGATCGGCCGCCGGCTCGTCCGCTATTCCACTGGTCACCTTCATCTACGCCGGCTTGATACTGATCGGCGGCATTGTCTCGGCGGTCGTGGCCAGCCAGATTCGCCACCACGTCTTCGCCGCGTTGCGCAAGGCCGAGTTGCAGAGAGAGCTGGAGCGTGTGCATAACGCCCTCGACATCGCCCGCTCGATTCAGCAGGGTCTGCTGCCCAATCGTCAGCCGGTCCTCGGCGGCTTCGAGCTGGCCGGCTGGAATCAGCCCGCCGAACAGACCGGCGGCGATTACTTTGATTGGCAGACGCTGCCGGACGGGCGGGTCGCAGTCAGTCTCGGCGATGCGAGCGGCCACGGCATCGGGCCGGCGCTGGTCACCGCCTCGTGCCGCGCTTACGCGCGGGCCAGCTTTCTTTCCGGCGGCACGGACGGCCTGCTCGACAGACTCAACCGGCTGCTGGCCGAGGACCTTCCCAGCAACCGCTTCGTCACCTACGCTGTCGTCCTTCTCAACCCCTTCGGCTCGCATGTGAAAGTCCTCTCCGCCGGCCAGGGACCGATCCTTTGGTATCGTTACGCCAACGACAAGATCGAGAACCTTGAGGCTCAGGGCATCCCTCTGGGCATGATGACCGGCGTCAAGTATGGCCGCGCCAGCGAAGTCCGTCTCGCGCCGAACGACCTGCTGGTGCTGGTCACGGATGGCTTTTACGAATGGGCCAACCCCGAGGACGAAGAGTTCGGGCTGACCCGGCTGGAGGCGGTCGTCCGCGAGTCCCGCGACTGCCCGGCTCAGGAAGTCATTGTGCGCTTGCGCTCAGCCGTCGCCAGTTTCTGCCGGGGGACCGAGCAGCTGGACGACTTAACCGCGGTGATTCTCAAACGCAAACCGGTATGACGCGAGTCAGCAGCCGGCGCCCTCAGGCAAGGCGAACCACCAGGAGGTTGCAATCATGAGCAAGATCACTTCAGCTCCGAAAGAAGATGCTTTGCAGACTGTCTCTCGATTACTCGACGTCGGCAAGCTCGACACGCTTTACCGCGACCTTTACCTTCAAAGGGCCTACGAATTGATGGAGCCATCGCTCTCCTACGCGCACTACACGCAGATCAAAGAGAGCGTCGCCTCGCTTGGATGGGTCGAGCGCCAGTTGAAGGCCGCCGTCGAGCGCAGCGACTGGGCGAAGACGCGCGAGCTGACCGAACGAGTCCGCACGCTCAAAGGAACAGCCGCCGCGGGCGGCGACCGCATGCGCATCGCCGAAGCGCTTTACGAAGACACGGCTGACATCCCGATTGATCCCTTCTCGCCCGGCCTGCACGCCTTCGTCGGCGGCTCGACACAGCGGCTTCAGCAGATGCAGGATCAGGCCATAGAGATGCTCTCGACGCTGGCTCGCCTCGACCCGGCCCGCAAGGATTTCTACAAGCGCCGCGGCAGCGCCTTTCAAAGGCTTTCCGTAAAAGCGCCCGCCGTCGACCAGCTCCAGGAGAAGAAGCCGACCATCACCGCCGCGCAGCTTCAGCAGCAAGCCCTTGAGGCGCTCGAATCCGGCAACCTCTCGCAACTCGATCAGGTCGCTCGGCAGTTGATGGAGAAGCCAACTGCGCAAGAGGCCAAACAGGAACCTGCCGAGATCAAGCTGGCCGAAGCCGCGGAACTCGGCGACGACCTGCTCTACGAATTCTCGCCGGCGACGCTTACCGTCGCCAGCCGGTTCGGACTCGCGCCGGCGCGCACAGAGTCGCGCCGCCAACTGGCTTATCTCATCCCGCACGGCTGGCAGCCGCAGTTCCTGAAGGAAGCGATCAAGCTGAGGTCGAAAGATCAGATCGAGCGGCTGACTTACCCTGCCGGCACCGCCGACCCGCAGAAGGAGGCCATCGAGTTTTTCCTGCTCAACCCGTTCATTACTTCGGGCGGCACACGCTACGAGGTCTGCCTGGTTGTCGAAGACCTGCTGCTTGAGGACTTCGCCGAGCCGGAGCCGAAGACGAAACTGCCCCGCACAGACTTGTTGGCGGCGCTCGGTCTTGAGAGCCGCTGGGGGCTGTCGCGCATAGACATCGAGAACGCGCTCCTTCAGCATGGCCCGCGCCTTCTGCAAGACGAGCTCGCGCTCGACCCCGAAGCCTTCCGCCTGGTGGCCATACCGGCAGACATCTACACGCACCTGGCCGCGGCCCGCGGCTGGGGGCAGAAAGAGATGTGGACTCATTTCGATGGCTACCGTGTGCGCGAAGACGGCAAGTTGCACGCCCTCGCCGGGGGCGACCAGCGCTTCGGCGGCACGCACGATGTGGTCAGCTTTAATCCCGCTTACACGCAGGAGAAAGTGCTGGCGCGCTTCGCGGTCGTGCAACGCAGGCGGATGATGACCTGGCACCGGAATTGACTTGCCGGCCCGCGCGGTCGGCTGGAACTCGCTTAACCGTAGATGTACGACCAGGGAGGCAGTGTAAAGAAAGGAGGTCAGTGTGAAGAGAGATGATGAGGTCTTAGAAGAGATCGAGCCGTCTGAATCCGGTCGGGCCGCTGCCGCCGCGACGGCGATGGCGACTACCACTTCTTCCCGATTCAAAGTGGATATTGTGGCGCGCTCACATCCAGGCAACCTGGACCACCTCAACGAGGACCACTACCTCGTCGTGCGCGTGGAGCGGTCGCTGCAAACGGTATTGTCCAACCTGCCTGAGTCTATATTGCCGCGCCGTTTTGACGAGACGGCTTACGGGATGTTGGTCGCTGACGGCCTTGGTGGGATGCCTGCGGGCAACGTCGCCAGCGCGGCGGCCATCTCCAAGTTGGTCGAACTGGCGGTGAACACTCCCGACTGGATCATGCGAATGAGCCAGCGAAAAGCGACGCTGGTGAAGCGACGGATGACTGATCGTTTCCGCAAGGTGGATGAAGCCCTGCGGCAAAACGCCGTGGATGAGTCGGGGGTGACCGGCATGAGCACCATGACGGCGGCTTTAAGCCTCGGCGCCGACCTTTTTCTTGCCCACCTCGGCGACTCGCGCGCTTATCTGCTGCGCGGCGACAAGTTCCGCCAGCTCACGCGCGATCACACGCTGGCCCAGGCGATGATTGACGCCGGCATTGGCGAAGCGGAGAACGCCCTGGTGCATGGAATGCGCCGGGTGTTGACTGCGGCGCTCGGTATGGCGCAGTCGCAAGTCGAGCCGGAGGTTCAGCACATGCAACTCCAGGATGGCGATCAGTTGCTGCTCTGCACCGATGGCCTCCCAGAGGCGCTTGACGCAGGAGTGATCGAGTTTGTCCTGCGCCGCGCCGGCTCAGCCGCCGAAGCGTGCAATGGGTTGATCGAGGCCGCCCTGAGCAGCAACGGCGCTGACAACGTGACCGTCATCGTCGCACGCTTCGGCTTCCCGCAAACTGCCTGAAGGCGACCGCTACCGAGACCCTGCACGCGTCGGGTCTCGGTCATAGGCGGGCGGCTACGGCTCCTCGCCTCAAGCATGGCTCGGAGTGTTATGGCACAGGGCTGAGTCAGTTGATAGGGGATGAGCCGGGCTTCAGCTCGTAGGCAATTAATAGCGTGTGGCAACGCGCGCAGTAGTAGCAGAGCCAGACAGCGCCCGGTCGTCCCAGAACATAAACCCCGCTCACATGCTGCTTTTCCTGCGCGACGTACTGCGTCTTCTCGTTGAGCAAGAACGATCCCAGGTGCGTGATATCGTTGTCCTGATATTTCCAGACCGCTCCCTCGTCGTTGAAGCCGATGAACTGGACGGGCAGTATCTTCAGCTCTTGCCACAGCTCATAGCCATCGTGGCTACAGACCCTGGCCACCGGCTTTTTCGCGCTCGGCAACTGTTGCCCATGCGCCGACGCAAACGCCAGGATAAGAATGGCCATCAAGGCGAGGAGTAGTAACCGTTTAAACATGGCCGGCCCTCCTTGTTCAGCAGTTGTCCGCGCGCTCAGCTTTCTGGTTTAAGAGCGCACACTGTAATTGATGATAAGGTCGGAGGGTGGCGATTCGTACTGTCATCTCTGACAGCCGGCGGGTGATAAATTGACAGGTGAGTTTGCCGTCACCGGCTCGGCTCAACGCGAGAAAGCTGAACGGCGGGGAATGCTTTGGCCGCCGAAATGGCGAATGCGATAGCGCTGCAACCAGGTCATTGGAGGACTCGGCGGAAAACGTTCAGGTCAGGAACCGAACGCGGCCCGATTCAATTTGATAGATGGCGCCAACCACTTTCATTCGCCCTTCAACCCGCCGCGCCTGGCCTTCGGGCGTCTCCAGTATCTGGCGAACGGTCCAGCGCACGTTGCTTTCGATGGCCTCATCGAGCCGCGCCTTCGGCGAGAGCCGTGGGTTAAACTCGGACAGCGCCGGGCGGATGCTGTCGGCCAGGAGTTGAATCCGCGAGCCTTGCTTCACCCCGCGGTCTCTGGCTTCCAGGGCCGCAGAGACCGCGCCGCACCCTTCGTGACCGAGCACGACGAACAGCGGCGTGTGAAGGTGTGACCCGGCGTACTGTAAGCTGGCAGCAACATCCGGCGAGAGGTGGTTGCCGGCGACGCGGATGACGAATAGCTCGCCGAGCCCGGCGTCAAAAATGATCTCCGGCGCGACCCGCGAATCGCTGCATCCCAGAATCGTCGCATAAGGGCGCTGACTGCGAGCAAGCTCGGCAAGGGTTTCCCCTCGCAGGCCGGGATGACGGGCATAGCCCCGCAGGAATCGTTCATTCCCGGCCAGCAGGCGCTGCATCGCTTCATCCGCCGAAACGCTGGGAAGGTTGATGGCTGATTCCATAAGCTTCCTCCCTCATTCAACGCGCATCGTCGAGTGGTCAGCCGGCGTTCAGGCCCGCGGCCCGACTCGCCTGCCGCCGTTCTACGGTGCGAGGTAATCGATCTTTGCATAACAGCTCGCGTCTCCCATGATGAAGACAAAGTTCTGAGTGCCGATCATCACGTGCGCGATTCCCTCGGGCTTCATCTTTTTGTCAAGCGGGGTCTGCAATTTCGGCCTCGCGCCTTCGCTGGCCTGATTGCCCTCGCCGCTCCAGGTCCAGAGCGTGAAGTCCGTCTTTTTTTCGGTTTCAGGGGCGCCGCTGATAATCAGGAAAGCCCGCAAGAGGGGATCGTACTCCATATCACGTATTGCCTGGCCGTTCAGGTTTAGCTGGATGGCGTTCGGCTCATCCATCTCCAGGTTTTCGAGCGAGACGGCTGCCAGGCGGTCGCGTAGTTTAAGCGGCACGATTAGCGCATTGCCGTTGAGGAGCGGGCCGCGCAGACCGAGCAGTATCCGCGGATGCTGGGGGTCGGGATCAACCGCGATGCCTTCGATGTTCAGCCCCCCCTGAATACTGGTCTTGTCCGTCCACGCCTTTAACTCCGGCACATTGTCGAACAGGAACTTCCTCACCCCCGTCAATAGAACTGCTCTAGAGACCGTCTGCGTCGCCGGATCGAAGTCAAACGAGGCCACGCCTCCCATGTTGTTCGATTCCGGCGTCGCGAGCGCGCCGACCACCAAAAAGTGTGTGCCTAGCTGAGTGATCCCTTCAGGATTGTCGACGCTCACGCCCAGCGGGATGGGCTTGACCGGTCCTTCCTGCTCGCCCAATTCGTTGAGCGGCATGTAGAAGACCTGGTCCGGCTTGGAATCGTCAACAAACAAAACGCCCTGTGCATCGGGAACGGCGGCGACGCCGGAAGCTTCAAACCTTCCGCCGCTGATCTTGCTATAGTCTGAAGGGCTGGCCAGTTTTTTCGCCGCTTGCGGGCTGCCGTAAACGACCGGCGCGCTCTGCGTGCTGCCCATGCGGGTCACCAGGATCGATATCGTCACGGTCAGCACGACGCTCAGCACCGTGGCGATGATGCCGCCCCAGGCCCTCACCTTGGCTGCCCTGATGCGCTCGTCTTCTACGCTTTTCACCGGCTTGGTTTTCTTCTTCTTCATTTCTGATTTTCCTATTTCTGATGTCCCTTCGCTTGAGGGCGCTTTGGCTTTGGCGACAGCCGCGTCCTGCCCTTCGGCCTTTGCCTTGTGTTTGTCATGCTTATGTTCTTTGTGTTTCTTCTTGTGCTTCTCTTCCGATCCGCCGTCGTTTGATGGCACCGCCGCGGCGACCGATGAACCGTTCGTGCCGTTGTGGTGCTTGTGCGCTTTGCCGTCGTGCTTGAGCCTGAAGGTGATTTGCGACTGGCCGATACGGATGATGTCGCCGTCGGCGAGTTTTCTTGGGCTGGTGACCGGCTCGCCGTTGACGAGCGTGCCGCCCGCGCCCGATTCGTCGGTGATGAAATAGCCGCTGCCATCGGAAGTGAGCATCGCATGTCGGGTCGAGACTTCAGGGTCAAGGATCAGTATCTCGTTGCGCGGTCCCCTGCCGATATGGCTCTCGGCTTGATCCACCTTGCGCTTATAGGATTCCCCTGTCGGCAGCAAGATTCGCAGTCTCGCCTTCTTCGGGTGCGGCTCCGTTTGATGCTTTGACATAAGCCGTGTCTCCTGTTGCCGTATCCGGTCTACGGCGTCATTTCGGGCGCTCGCTTCTACCTGCTCTCGTGATGACTGACTTGCATTGAAACCAGCCTCGCAATCAGCACAGCGGGAAAGAGCTGCCCGGTAAGCGCTTCGAGCAAAGCCAGCGAGCGCGCCGCCGGATGTACCGCCGTGACGTCGCCATAGCCAACTGTGGTCAGCGTCACAAAGCTGAAGTAGACGAGCCTGGACATCAACGTCGTCTCGTCGCCGGTGGGCGCTGGATTGAAGGCCGCCGGCGCCAGATGGACGACCAGCCTGTAGCCGCCTGCCCATATCACTCCGAGCAGTAAGTAAACGGCAACCGCTCCCTGAATGTGATGGAAGTTGATCGTGCCTTCGCGGAATACACGCACCAGGAGCATTCCGGCCAGCAAGGAGAAAAAGAGAATCCACATCACTAAGCCGGGCACGATCAGCCCTTCGCGCGGCGCGTATAATCTCAACCACCCGACGACCCCCGTGCCGACGGCAAGCAGGGTGGCCAGTGCCTTCACGGTGCGGTTGCTGGCGACCACCGGCACCCCAGAGATGAGGATCAATGAGAAGAGCGCCTGGACTACGACGCTGACAAAGGGACCGCGGTCGCTCATCGGGTAGAGGACGAAAACGACGAGCAGCAGCAGTCCGAGCAGAATGCTCAGATAACGGTCGGCTTTCCAGAATTGTGAAAGGACCTTGACCGGCATAACCTGTCTCAACTCAGGCATAACTTGCAAAGCGCTCAGCCGGTCGGTCAACAGGGGAGGTCAAACCGGTTCAAGGCACCAGCGCCGGGATGAAGTAGAACATGAGCGCGATGATGGCATAGACGGTGATCAGTTGAATGCCCTTGTACCAGTTCGACTGGCCGTCGCCGCAGACCATCGCGCCAATCAGCACGGCAATGAACAGCGAGCCGATCTCGGCCCGGTTGAATGCCAGGTCGAGCGGCTGCGGCGCGATCAGGTAGCTGACCAGCACGAGGGCCGGCGCGACAAACAGCGCGATCTGTATGCAACTGCCGAGCGCGATGCCGACCGACAGGTCCATCTTGTTCTTGCGCGCCATCGCGATGGCCGAGCCGCTCTCGGCGGCACCCCCGACGATGGCGAGAAAGACAATGCCGATGAAGACCTGCGACATCCCCATCGCCTTGCCCGTGCCTTCAGCCGCGCCGACGAGAATCTCGCTCATCCACGCCGCCAGCACAGACGCGCCAAGCAGGCTGCCGATGGCGCGCGGCAATCCCCACTGCTCCTCTTCATGATGACTTGCGCCCGGTTCGCTCTCGACGCTGGCGAACGCGCCGGGATGTGTCTTCAGCGAGAAGAGCAGGTAAAGCCCATAGGCCAGCAGCAGCAAGCCGGCGACGCAGACGTTAAGCAACTGCTCCTGCCGTATGCTGCCTTCGGGGGCGAAGTAGCGGCTGAAGGCGCTCGGCACGGCGAGGCTGACGGCGGCAAGGAACATCATCGTGCTGTAGGCGCGCGTCGCCGCCGGGTTGAAGCGCTGATCGTGATTGCGCAGTCCGCCGAGCAGGAAGGCCGCGCCGAGCGCCAGCAGCAGATTGGCGAGAATGGCTCCGACCAGCGCCGCGCGCACCATCTCCAGGTAACCTGCCCGCAACGCCACCAGTGAAATGATCAGCTCCGGCGCGTTGCCGAAGGTCGCGTTCAGCAACCCGCCTATAGCGTCGCCTGTCCTTGTGGCCAGTTGCTCGGTCGCCCGCACGATCAGCGCCGCTATCGGGACAATCGCCAGTGCCGCCGAAAAGAAGATCACCGGCGCGGGCACTTCGCCGGCATGTTCGAGCGCCACCGTGATGGGCACAAACACCAGCATCCAGTTCATGCGATTGCGCAAGAACTGAGTGATCGGCGTGCCAAGTTGTAATGAAGCCGCGTGATTCATCTACCTACCTCCGCCGGCATGGTTCACTGTAGTGGTCATTACAGAGACAGCCCGGCCCGATCAGTTGGCGTTCAGTCCGGCTGTTTGGAACTGCGCGACCACTCGCTGAATCACCTCGGGGGTGGGCGGTTCGATGTCCTGGAGCGCGTAGCTGAGTCCCAGCTCTTTCCACTTGAACCGGCCCAACTGGTGGAAGGGGAGCACCTCGACGCGCTCGACGTTGCCGAGGCCGGCGGCAAAGCGGGCGATCTCGGCGACCTCTTTCGGGTGGTCGGTCAGTCCGGGCACCAGCACGAAGCGCACCCAGATGGGTTTTCGCAGTTTGGCCAGGCGGCGCGCGAAATTGAGTGTCGGCTCGCTCTCCCTTCCGGTCAGGTGGCGATGGCGTTCCGCGCCCCAGGTCTTGATGCCGAGCATCACCAGGTCAATCGCTTCCAGCTCGGCGTCGCTGAGGCGGTCGCTCAGTTCGCCGTTAGTCTCAATCGTGGTGTGGATGCCCAGCTCTTTCGCGGCGGCAAACACCTTGACGGCGAAGCGGTCTTGCAAGAGTGGCTCGCCGCCGCTCAAGGTGAAGCCGCCCGCCATGATCTTCAGCCCATGACGGTACTTGCCCAGCTCATCGATGACGCGCGCGAGCGTCACGGGAATGCCGTTGGTTACCGTCCACGTATCCGGGTTGTGGCAGTAGAGGCAGCGCCAGTGACACCCGGTCGTCCACGCCACCACGCGCACCCCCGGCCCATCAACCGTCGAGCCGGTGGTGAATGAATGCAGAAAGCCCATCTCTCCGGTCGCCAGCGCCGACCGCACGTCGGTCTCCGGCACGCCGCGGCCCAGGTTGACGCGAAGCTCAAAAGGGCTTTTCGCCTTCAGTGGGACAGGTTGCATTGCCGGTTTTTCGCTCATAACGTCGCCTGCTCTCCGTGGAAGGTGCGGTTGATCACATCCATCTGCTGCTCGCGGGTCAGCCGCACGAAGTTCACGGCATACCCCGAGACGCGTATGGTCAGGTGCGGGTAATTCTCCGGGTGGTCCATCGCGTCCAGCAGCGTGTCGCGGTTCAAGACATTCACGTTCATGTGAAAACCCGTGGCGCTGAAGAAGGCGTCGAGTATGCCTCGCAGGTTGGTGATGCGGTCGTTGGCCACTCGCCCCAGTCCTTCCGGCACCAGCGTCGCCGTCAGCGAGATACCGTCGGCGGCATCTCGATAAGGGATTTTGGCGACCGACGCCGCCGAGGCATGGATGCCATGCGCGTCACGTCCATGCATGGGATTAGCGCCGGGCGCGAACGGCTCGCCTTGCCGGCGGCCATCGGGCGTGTTGCCTGTGGCTTTGCCATACACCACGTTGGAAGTGATGGTCAGGATGGACTGCGTGTGCAAAGCATTGCGATAAGTCGGGTACTTTCTCAGCTTGTTCATAAACGTGGAGACTACCCATACGGCGAGGTGGTCAACGCGGTTGTCATTGTTGCCGAACTGCGGGTAATCGCCTTCCCTCTGATAATCGGTTATCAGTCCGGTCTCGTCGCGGACTACATTCACCCTGGCGAAACGGATGGCCGACAGCGAGTCGGCGACGACCGACAGCCCGGCCATGCCGAAGGCCATCGTGCGCAGCGGCGCGTAGTCGTGCAGCGCCATCTCGACCCGCTCATAGGCGTACTTGTCATGCATGTAGTGGATGATGTTCATGGCATTGACGTAAACGCTGGCGAGCCAGTCCATCATCTTCTCGAACTTGTCGGTCACCGTGTCAAAGTCGAGGGTGTCGCCCTCGATGGCGCCGATGGCCGGGCCGATCTGCTCGCCGCTGATCTCGTCCCTGCCGCCGTTGATGGCATAGAGCAGGCACTTGGCGAGGTTGGCGCGGGCACCGAAGAACTGCATCTGTTTGCCCACCAGCATCGGCGACACGCAACAGGCGATGGCGCCGTCGTCGCCCCATGAGCGGCGCATGATCTCATCGCTTTCAAATTGAATCGAGCTGGTGTCTATGGCCACCTTCGCCGCGAAATCGCGGAAGCCATCGGGCAGGCGCGCCGAGTACCAGATCGTCAGGTTCGGTTCGGGGCCGGGGCCGAGATTATAAAGCGTCTGAAGAAAACGGAAGCTCGTCTTCGTCACCAGCGGTCGCCCGTCATCGCCCATGCCGGCAATCGATTCGGTCACCCAGGTCGGGTCGCCGGCGAACAGCTCGTCATAATCCGGCGTCCGCAAGAAGCGGACGATGCGCAGCTTGATGACGAAATCATCGATGATCTCCTGCGCCTGCTCTTCGGTGATCGCGCCCGCCGCCAGCTCGCGCGCGAAGTAGATGTCGAGGAAGGTCGAGGTGCGGCCCAGCGACATCGCCGCGCCGTTCTGTTCTTTCACCGCTGCCAGGTAGGCGAAGTAGAGCCACTGCACGGCCTGGCGCGCCGTGCGCGCCGGCACAGAGATGTCGAACCCGTAGCCGGCAGCCATCTGTTGCAGCTCCTTGAGAGCACGAATCTGCTCGCTCAGTTCTTCGCGGTCACGGATGATCTCGTCGGTTGACATGGCCGAGTCGAGGCCGCGCTTCTCCGCCTGCTTCTGCTCGACGAGCCGCGCCACGCCGTAGAGCGCCACGCGCCGATAGTCGCCAATGATGCGGCCACGCCCGTAAGCGTCGGGAAGCCCTGTCAGAATGTGCGAGCTGCGGCAACGCCTGACGTTTTCGGTGTAAGCGTCAAAGACCGCGTCGTTGTGGGTCTTGCGGTATTTCGTGAACGTCTCGACGACATACGGGTCCGGCTCGTAGCCATAAGCCTTCAGCGCGCCCAGCACCATGCGCAAGCCGCCGTTCGGCATGATGGCGCGCTTCAATGGCGCTTCGGTCTGAAGGCCAACGATCACTTCGTTGTCGCGGTCTATGTAGCCCGGCCCATGCGAAGTGATCGAGCTGGGAATCTGCGAGATGTCGAGCACGCCTTTGCGGCGCTCTTCGGTGAACAGCGCGTTCAGCCGCGCCCAGATCTCCTTTGTCCGCTCGGTGGCGCGCGCCAGGAACGACGCGTCGCCGTCGTACGGGTCGTAGTTCTGCTGGATGAAGTCACGGACGTTGATCTGCTTCTGCCACAAGCCCGTGTTGAACCCTGCCCATGCGGAAGGCGTCTTTTGGCGGGCAATCTCTTGTGCAGCCTTTGTACCCATGATCGTTCTCCTTGCTTGTTCGATAGCCGCGCCCTCAGTTCAGGCCGAGCAGCGCCCCGGTGTGGCGGGCAATCATCAATTCCTCATTGGTGGGGATCACCCAGGCCGAGACCTTGCTGTGCGGCCCGGAGATGCGCGGGCCTTTGCTGTTGTTCGCTTCGGTGTCGAGTTCGACGCCGAGCCAGCGCGAAGCCTCACAGATGCGGCGGCGGATTTCGGGCGAGTTTTCGCCGATGCCGGCGGTGAAGACCAGCGCCTCAACGCCGCCCAGGACCGAGGCCAGCGCGCCAATCTCTTTGGCCGCGCGGTAGACGAAGTAATCCACGGCCAACTGCGCCTGCGGCTCGTCGTGGGCGAGCAGGACGCGCATGTCGTTGCTGATGCCGGAAATGCCGAGCAGGCCGGACTTCTTGTAGAGCATCGCCTCGACGTCTTTAGGGGAGAGGTTGAGACTTTGAAACAGGTAGAGCAGGACGCCGGGATCAATCGCCCCCGGCCTCGTTCCCATGCATAGCCCATCGAGCGCCGTGAAGCCGAAGCTGCTGTCAACGCTCTTGCCTTCGTTCAAGGCGCAGAGACTAGACCCGCTGCCGAGGTGGGCGACGATGACGCGCCCGTTGGCGATCTCCGGGGCCTCCTGCGGCAGGACAGAGGCGATGTATTCGTAAGAGAGGCCGTGAAAGCCATAGCGTTGCAACTCGGTTCTGCAGAGGTCGCGTGGCAGTGGAATAACCTGCGCGACCTCTGCATGGGTGCGATGAAAACTCGTATCGAAGCAGGCGACCTGCGGCACGTCCGGCAGCCGTTCGGAGACGGCCTCGATGGCGGCAAGATTATGCGGTTGATGTAGCGGGGCTAGCGGGATCAGATCATGCAATTCGGCCAGAACCTGGTCGGTGATGACCGTCGGGCCAGTGAATCGCGCGCCGCCATGAACGATGCGGTGACCGACGCCCAGCACGCGCGCGCCGCCGTAGCGCGAGCGTAACCAGATGGCCAGGAAATCGAGCGCGTCGCGTCCGTTGCGAATCTCTTCTTGCATCCGCGCATTCCCGAAGGTTCTGCCGTCGGCATCTTTGACCGATAGGCGCGGTGACGTGCCGATGCCTTCGATCTGACCGCGCGCTTCCAGCCGCCAGCTTTCGACCAGGGGCCGGCGATAGACGCAGAACTTCAAGCTCGACGACCCTGCGTTGAGCACAAGGGCGTAATCGTCCATGTCAGTCTCCTATTGCCCTCGTCGGCGCGCGTGGGCTGCCAGCATGGCTACGGCGCAACTGGCGATGCGAGCCCGCACACTGTCGGCCCGGCTGGTGAGGATGATCGGCACTCTGGCTCCCAGCACCAGGCCGGCGCTATCGGCGTTGGCCAGGAAGCTGAGCTGTTTGGCGAGGATGTTGCCGGCTTCGAGGTCGGGCGCAAGCAGGATGTCAGGGTCGCCGGCGACCAGCGAGCGAATGCCTTTGGTCTGGGCCGCCTGCTTGCTGATGGCGTTGTCAAAGGCGAGTGGCCCATCCAAAATGGCGCCGCCGATCTGTTGGCGGTCGACCATCTTGCAGAGCGCGGCGGCGTCAATGGTGGCCGGCATCTTTGAAGTCACGTTCTCGACCGCCGCGAGAATGGCGACCTTCGGCCTGTCGAGGCCGAGCGAGCAGGCCAGGTCAATGGCGTTCTGGCAGATGTCTACTTTGTCTTCGAGCGTCGGGGCGATGTTGATCGCGCCGTCGGTGATGATCAGCACTTTGTGATAGGTGGGGACATCCATGACGAAGACGTGGCTGATGCGCCGCGCCGTGCGCAAGCCGCCTTCACGGGCGACAACAGCGGCCATCAATTCGTCTGTGTGCAGGCTGCCCTTCATCAGAAGTTCGGCCTTGTCTTCGCGAATCAACCTGACCGCTGCTGTCGCCGCCGCGTGGCTGTCCGGCACGTCGACGATTTGGAATCCGCCGATGTCTACGCCCGCGCTTTGGGCGGTTGCTTCTATGACGGCGATAGGACCGACAAGAATGGGCACGATCAGCCCCAGTTGCGCCGCCTCGACCGCTCCGGCGAGCGCGCTGGCTTCGCATGGGTAAGCCACGGCGGTGGGGATTGGCTCCAAACTCTTGCAACGTTCGAGCAGCTTTTCATATTTTCCAGTTCCGGTTGCTTGCTTCATTTCACGACCTCCGCCTGGCCCCGGCGGCCTGCCCGCGGACTGCCGTGCCGGTTTCCTTCAACATCAGAGCGAGGACGATGGCGATAGCGACGCCGACCAGCAGCGGCACGAAGGCCTCCTGGTAATGCGCCAGTTCCATTTGCGTGGCCCCGCCAGAGATGCGATGAAGCAGCCCGGCGAAGACCGGCCCGAGCAAGGCGCTGAAGGTGAAGTTGATAAAGTTGATGACGCCAGTGGCCGTGCCGCCATACTGCGGCGGGTTGGCCTCTTTAATTATTGTATAAGGAAGCATGGCCGCTCCCGACGCCGTTCCGGCCACAAGCCCGAGTATATATGGCGGGAAGGCGTCGGTGCGACCATAGAGGATCCAGGCCATGCAGGCCAGGAGTACGATAGCGCCTATGATGATCACAGGCTTGCGGCGCCCGAGTCGGTCCGAAAGGAAGCCGAGCAACGGGCAGCCGATGATCCAACCTAACGGGACGGTTGCCGAGCGCATGACCGCTTCGCCGTAATCGAAACCATGCGCGTCCTGCAAATAACGCACGCCCCAGACCATGTCAAAGATCGTGGTCGGGATGAAAAGCAACCCGGAGATCAAGCCGCACAAGATCGACTGCGGGTTCTTGAAGACGACGGCGAAGGCGGCGTTGGCGCTTCTCAGCCAGTTGTCGGGCTGGCGCGGCATTTCGTCCTTCGGCAGAAGCAGAAAGAGAATCGCGCCGATCAACAATCCGGTTATGCCCATGCCGACCCAGAAGCGGCTCCAGGCCATGCCCCCGCCGATCAGCGGCCCGACAACGAACTGCCCGGCTGAGCCGCCGGCCATGCCGAACATCTGCGTCGCGCCGATCAAGGTGGCAGCGACCGAGGCGGGGAAGTTTTTGGTGGCGATGTAGATGGCGCCGACCAGCGCGAAGACGCCGCCGGCCCCTTGCATAAATCTGCCGATGCCGGCGACGGCGGGGCTGCCCGTGGCAAATAGCAGTGCTCCCAACCCGACCACCGCCGCCGCCGCCGGCAGTAATCGCCGTGTCCCCAGGCGGTCCATCGCCGCACCGGCAACCAGGCTGAAAGGCGAATAGCCGTAGTAGAACAGGCCGACAATCGAAGCGACGCCGAGGGCGCTAAGGCCGAAGGCTTCGGACAACTGCGGCATCATGACCGCCGGCGCCGAGCGCAGCGCGTACTGGTAGAAGTAATAGACCGCTGCCAACAACCAGGCCGCAACGGCTACACGCACGCCGGTGTGCGCGGCGGGCTTGCCGATCAGTGCTGTCGTTGCTGGCGCTCCCATCAGATATCAGTCCTTTTGCCCTGCGGAGCCTTGCGGCTTCCATAGAGCCTGCTCGATCAGCAGAGCGTCACGGAAACGGCAAGTCCGGCCTCGCTGGTCTCCTTGTACTTGCTGTTCATGTCTTTGGCGGTCTGAGCCATCGCGGCAATCGTTGCGTCGAGATCGACGCGATGCCGTGATGCGATCTCATTACTGGCGATAGCCCAGGCGGTCCAGGCCTTGACGGCACCGAATGCACATCGCTCAATGCAGGGAACTTGCACGAACCCTGCGACCGGGTCGCAAGTCATGCCCAGATGATGCTCCAGCGCCGACTCCGCCGCGTTCTCGACGACCCGGGGTTCCGCGTCGTGCGCCGTCGCCACCAGTGCCGCAGCCATCGCCGAGGCAACGCCGATCTCTGCCTGGCAGCCGCCCTCGGCAGCCGCCAGCGTCGCGTTGTGCTTGCACAGATAACCAATCGCCGCCGCCGCAAGCATGCCCTGGCGAATCTTCTCTTGCGGAAGCTTGCGGCCTCCCTCGCCCAAGCCGTAGACGAGGGCCGGCAGGACTCCGGCAGAACCGCCTGTCGGCGCGGTGACGACCAGGTGACCACGCCCGTTTTCCTCCGACCCCGCCAGCGCGTACGCCGACAGAGCGCCGATGCCGCGGTCTGATTGGAACTGATCATCCATTGCTCGCTTATAGACGGTTGCCGCTTTGCTTTGCAGCTTGATTGGCCCAGGTAACACGCTGTCTTCCGGCGCGCTGAGTCCCGACTTCACGATGGCCACCATCGCGTTTGTGATCTTGTCGATGAAGGCATAGACCTCCTGTTCGCTCCTTCCGGCAATCGACATCTCGTTGGCCAAGACGACCTGGGCAATCGACAAGTTGTTTTTCTCGGCGTGTTGCCGCAACTCGGTCATCGTCGAGAACGGGTACTTGGGCGGGTTCTTCTTGGGAGGCGTGTAGCCTTTCCACTCGATGAATCCGCCGCCCACCGAGTAGTACTCCTGCTCGAGCAGCACCTCGGTTCCGGCCAGGAGTTTGGCCGTCATGGTGTTCGGGTGTGGGAAGTCGCCTTTGGGGGCGTCGTAGATGATGTCCTTCAGGCTCACATTAAAGGTGGCGGTGCCGAGCTTCACAGGGAACGTCTGGTCAGGGTTGTCGCGGAGGTTATCGAGAAACGCGGGATCGATGGTTGCCGGTTCTTTCCCAATCACTCCTGCCAGCGAGGCGCGCTCTGTGCCGTGCCCTTTGCCGGTGGCGCTGAGGCTGCCGTACAGGTGAACTTTCAACGCCGTCGCCTTCGCGAGTTTGTCCGCAGGCAGTTTGGCGCAGCGCTGGTAGAAATCGTAGGTGATGCGCATGGGGCCGATTGTGTGCGAGCTCGACGGGCCAGGCCCCACTTTGTAGAATTCGTCCAGCGTCGTCATCACCGGCCCCTTTGCCTGCTTTACGACATTCAGACTGGAATCCAGCTTCGTCGGCATCCCCGTGGCGATCAGCGGCGCCCCCGTGGCCCGCTCTGTTCTCTGCTGGGCGGAGATATTGTGCCCGGTAATCAACGCTGTCGCGCCGACCACGGCGCTTCGCATC